>NZ_JBLWTA010000008.1:0-238388 GCF_048270365.1 Celeribacter sp. | reverse complement strand
CCCAACGACGAAGCACAGTAGCGTGTATTCCAAGATCCCTTGACGCCTGCGCCATGCTGACACCACGCTTCGTTATCAACTCCACCGCTTCTAGTTTGAACTCGCGGCTGAACATCCTTCTGGTCATGTACATTCTCCAGTTTCATAAACACCTTATCTCGGTGTCCACGAAACCGGCAGCAGCTCAGAAACGCTGGATCCATTCACCGAAACAGTACGACATGGCGGGGACCCATGCTGTCAAACTTCTGAACTGGGCTGTTGGCGAGGGCAGGCTCAAGGAACATCACTGTAAGAGGCTTAAAAAAACTATATGTGGCCAATCGCAGCGAGATCGTGTGGACACCGGCAGATATCAAGGCCTTCAACGAAGTTGCACCTCATTGGGACCAGCGAATCCTGATGTTGGGCTGTGAGACTGGGTTGCGCGTGTCAGACTTAGTCGAGGTTCGGAAGGACCATTTTGAGGATACCTCGCGCGGAAAGCGGCTCCGCTTCAATACAGGCAAGCGTGGCCGCATTGCATGTATTCCCGTGACTAAAGGCTTGGGGGCAATCTTGGAGGCGACACCCGATAGCCAGGAGACGCTTTTGGTAGGGCATCTCGGTCATCCTCTCACTCCCCGCTGGGCATCTAACCAGATTACCAAGTGGAGGCGTGAAGCCCAGGTGCCTCCTTGGGAGGATGGTCGAGAGAAGACCTTGGCAGATACGCGAGGCACTGCAGCTACGCGATTACTCAATGCGGACCTGTCGCTACGGCAGATTGCTACTCTGATGGGCTGGTCTGTCCGCTACGCGTCTCAGGTGATCGAGATTTACGCACGTGTCAGCCCAGACGAAAGCGACGAGGTCAGCCGGAAGCTGGAGCGAGCAAAGAAGCAGGAGAATATGAGGTGATTGTAAACGCATCTGTAAACGACAGAGCCGCTACATTGGAAGGAGTGACGCAAGTGCTTGAAGATAAATGGAGGCGAGTAGGAGAATCGAACTCCTGTACACGGATTTGCAATCCGCTGCGTCACCACTCCGCCAACTCGCCTGAAATGGTGAACCGCTATCTATACCATGCTCGAAACCTACGCAAGCCGCCTTTTGCCGGTTTCCGCAGGTGCATTGATATGTTGCCCCCGCCGGAGGCTTATGGCAAAACGAGCAAAGAGATGCCCATGAACGAAAGAGTTCAGCCCATGCCAGATTTCACCCAGCTCCGCACCACTATGGTCGACACGCAGGTTCGCCCCTCCGATGTGACCAAGTTCCCGATCATCGAGGCCATGTTGAGTGTGCCGCGCGAAAATTTCGTGCCGACCGCCAAACGTGCAGGCGCCTATGTCGGCGAACATGTCGATCTCGGCAACAACCGTGTGGTGCTTGATCCGCGGGTTCTGGCGAAGATGCTGGATGTGCTGAACATCGAAAACGATGAGCTGGTGCTCGATCTGGGATGTGCCATGGGCTACTCCTCCGCCGTTATTGCGCGCATGGCGCAGGCGGTGGTTGCCGTCGAAGAAGACGAGACACTGGCCGCAGAGGCCGCAAGCGCCTTAACAGCCAACGGATCGGACAATGTCATCTTGGAAACCGGGCCGATTGCGAAGGGCGCGGCACAGCATGGACCCTATGATGTTGTGATCTTGCAAGGCGGTGTTGAAAAAATGCCTGATGAAATTCTGTCGCAGGTGAAGGAAAAAGGGCGCATCTGTGCTATTTTTCTCGACGGAGCCCTTGGCATCGTGCGTATTGGGTACAAGATAGACGGTGCAATTACATGGCGAATGGCGTTTAATGCCACCGCGCCGGTACTGCCGGGTTTTGTAAAAGACGCGCAATTCGCGCTATAAGATGCGAACGTAGGATTGGCCGGGAAGGCCCCGGCGTTCGAGATAACAAAGGGGCATGAGGCCAATGAGCAAGAGCAAGACAATCAGGAATGCGCTGTATGCCGGTGTGGCATCACTGGGCATGGGTGCGATGCCGGTGGCATCTTGGGCGGAAACGCTTGGGGATGCGCTGGCGTCGGCATATAAAAATTCTGGACTTCTGGAACAGAACCGCGCCACGCTGCGCGCGGCGGATGAGGGGGTGGCCTCTGCGCTGTCCGATCTGCGTCCGTCTCTGTCGTATAACTATCAGGTCGGCAAAGAGCGTGGGTTCCAGACCGGCGATGTCTGGTCCGACTGGAGCGACACGCTGTCCTTTATTGCCTCCATGGACATCTATACCTTCGGTCGCAACAAGCTTTCGGTCGATCTGCAAAAAGAGGTCGTGCTGGCGACGCGGGCCTCTTTGGTCAATGTCGAACAGGCCGTTTTGGCCTCTGCTGTCGACGCCTATATGAGCGTGCGTGAGGCGCAGGCGCTGGTCAATTTGCGCCAGAACGCCGTGCGTTTGAACCAACAGAACCTTCGCGCTGCGCAAGACCGGTTTGAAGTCGGTGAAATCACCCGCACCGAAGTCGCACAATTCGAGGCGCAGCTGGCCTCCGTGCGTGCTGATCTGGCTTCCGCACAGGGCACTCTGTCCGCCGCGCGTGAGACCTACAAGGTCGCCGTGGGGCATTACCCGACGTCGCTCTCGAGCCCGCCCAATATCACATTGCCGGTGCCGACGCTTGAGGCTGCGGTCTCGACCGCGCGCCAACGCCATCCGGGCATCATCGCTCTGCAACACCAGGCCACCGCCCAGGACATCGCCGTCGATATCGCCGAGCGCAATATGTTCCCGACCGTGTCCGGCTCGGTGACCCAGAGCTATTCCGACAGTTTCGACGATGACACGACCTCGATCGGTCTCGGTGTCTCTGGCACGATCTATTCCGGCGGGGCTGTGGCCTCCGGCGTGCGGGGGGCGATTGCCAACCGCGATGCGGCGCGGGCTGAACTGCTGCAAACCTCTCGCGAAGTGGAGCAGGGCGTGCGCACGAACTGGGCCATGCTCTCTGTGTTCGCGGCCTCTGAAAGCGCGTCGAACGCCTATGTTCAGGCCCAGCGTGTGGCCTATGACGGTGTGCGCGAAGAGGCCGATCTGGGGGCTGCGACGACGCTCGACGTGCTGGACGCGGAACAGGATCTCCTCGATGCGCAGGTCTCGGCCATTCAGGCCCGTATCGCGCGCGAAACCCAATCCTACGCGGTGCTGCAATCGCTGGGTATGCTGACCGTCGAGCAGTTGAAGCTCAACGTCCCGGTCTATGACCCCGCAGCCTATTACAATGCCGTCAAAAACGCGCCGACCCGCTATGTCAGCCCGCAGGGTGAAAAGCTGGACCGCGTGTTGGAAGGTTTGATGAAAAAATAACAGCCGAAGCTTTCGGTTGGGTAAAAACGCCCCCGCATGTCGGAAACCGACTTGCGGGGGTTTGCGTTTCAGAGCCGCTTCTAAAGCGTTTCTCAAAAACTTGAGGCACTCAATTTTTGAGAAACGCAGCACTATAAATTCAGTGTGGCAACGTTTTTCGCTCAATCTGATTCAGATTAAACGAAAAACGCTTTATTGTATGTAAAGTGGAAGCTGGCTACCATTGGCGGGAGTGTAAGGGGAGTCGGGATGTCTGATCCGATGACAAATCTTGATGCGGACGAAGTCTTGGCTTCGATCCGCCGTTTGGTGGCGGAAACCCACAGCCATATCCCTAATCATGGGTTTGGGGCCGGGCAGGGTGTGGCGCAGGCAAATCCCGCACAGTCGTCGCTGACCGCAGATGTGCCACGCGAGACGCCCTCCAAAGCAAAAGACACGAGCCCCGCTCCGGCAGCCCTTGTTTTGACGCCCGATTTTCGGGTGGAGAAAACGGCCGTGGCGCGGGCAAACACGCCCCACGAGCCTGTCGCGCCTTTGGTCCTGTCGATGGAGCAGGCCGTGCATGTTCCGAAAGAGGAGCGGGCACCGGAGACCGAGATTGAAACCCTCGTCTCAGATGAGGTGCAGGCCGCCGCTCAGCAGCCCACGGAGCCCGTAGGGGAGGCCGAGGATTGGAGCGCCGAGCTGGACGACACACCCGACGAGGTCGCCGCGGCCCATGTCGCACGCCTGTCGCTCGAACAGCGCATTGCCGAGTTGGAAGCCGCGGTCGGTGCGCAAGGAAAAGCGTGGGGGATGGAATGGGAGCCCGACGGGTCCGAGGATCTGGAGGCGGAAATCCCGCGTGCGATGCCGCGCGTCTTTACAGAGCCGGGGGCACGGGTGCTTCCTTTCGGGGGGATAGCCCCCATGCCGTTTGAAATGAAGTCTGATGAAACGCCGTCTGAGGACGAGGCGGAGGACGCGTATGAGGCTGACGGAGCTGCGATGACACAGGCGGAAGATCAGGCAAACGATGTGCGGGCCAATGATGAGCAAGTAAGTGACGCGATGGGTGAGATCGCCGATGCCGAGGTGATCGAGGAAACCGCGTTTCAGTCTGCGCAAGACGCGGTTGAGGACACCTCTGTCGAGGATGTGGCGGACATCGAAGACGCTGAGATTGCAGAGGATGAAACGCCCGCGCAAGGCGTCGCGCCCGATCCCGATCCGAGCCTTGAAGAGGAGCTTGCTCTGGCGGGTTACGCCGATGAGGACATCCTCGACGAAGAGGCTTTGCGTGAATTGATCGCTCAGGTGATTCGTGAGGAATTGCAGGGCGAGCTGGGCCAGCGCATCACCCGCAATGTCCGCCGCTTGGTGCGCCGCGAGGTGCAACGTGCGCTGACCCTGCGCGAATTTGAGTGATTAAAGCGTCACGCCTTTACCTTGCCAGATTGCTTTTGACGGACCGCGTTAGACCGCTTTGATCTCTTCGGCCAGCGCGTAAATCCGGTCGAGGTCCAGGTGGGCCTCGATGTGATCCGCCAACGCATTCAGCGTCTGCTCCACCGTGGCGTCGAAATTCATCCCGGTGGTCTGCGCGCCAAACCGTTCCAGATAAGCCGCACGAAACGCATCCGCCGTGAACAATCCGTGCAAATAGCATCCCATCACGCGCCCGTCCTCTGAGGCGGCGCCTTCGGGACGTCCCTCCACGGTGAGCCAAGCGCGGGCCATGTCGGGACCGTCGGTGCGCCCGATGTGGATTTCATAGGCGCGCAGCTCATGCCCGCTGGCGTGATCTGTCGCCACCACCTCGGCCAGCCTTTTGTCGCCGCCCATCGTGGTCTCGATGTTCAAATACCCAAGCCCCGGATGGCGTCCTTTCGGCCCTTCGATGCCTTCGGGGTCGTCGATCCACTGGCCAAGCATCTGATATCCGCCGCAAATCCCCAAAACATGACCGCCGCGCCGGAGATGAGCGTGCAGGTCGATGTCCCAGCCCTGCGCCCGGAAAAACGCCAGATCGCCCAGCGTCGATTTCGTGCCGGGGATCAACACAAGATCGGCGTCGCCGGGCAGGGGCTGGCCCGGTTCCACAATCTGCACCGTCACATCGGGTTCTGCGGCGAGCGGGTCGAGATCGTCGAAATTCGCGATCCGCGAGAGTTTCGGAACGGCGATCTTGATCTTGCCACTTCCGCGGGAGCTGATCTCCATCACATCCTCTGCGGGCAGGCGATGGGCCTCGGGAAACCACGGCAGCGTCCCAAGATCGGCCCAGCCGGTGCGCTGGGCGATGTCTTTCGAGCCTTCCTCGAAGAGCCTCGGATCACCGCGAAATTTATTGACTGCAAAGCCCCGGATGTGCGCGCGATCCTCTGGTGAGAGCACGGTGTGAGAGCCGACCAGCTGCGCGATCACGCCACCCCGGTCGATGTCGCCGATCAAGACGACGGGTACATCGGCGGCCTCGGCAAAGCCCATATTGGCAATGTCGCCTTTTCGCAGATTGGTCTCCGCCGGGCTGCCTGCGCCTTCGATCACCACGAGATCGGCGGGGGCGGCAAGGCGGTGGAAGCTTTCCAACACTTTGGGCATCAGGTTGGGCTTTTCCTGACCATAATCACGCGCCTTGAGTGTCCCCATGCGTTTGCCTTGCACCACGACCTGCGCGCCGCTCTCGCTTTCGGGTTTCAACAGCACGGGGTTCATGTCGGAATGCGGAGACAGGCCACAGGCCCGGGCCTGAAGCGCTTGTGCGCGACCGATTTCGCCGCCATCTTGGGTCACGGCGGCGTTGTTCGACATGTTTTGCGGCTTGAAAGGCGCGACTTTGTACCCGCGACGCGTGAAGGCCCGGCACAGCCCGGCCACCAACATGGATTTGCCCACGTTGGAGCCGGTGCCCTGGATCATGATCGCCTTGGCCATCTGCCTCTCCCTTTTGGGCTCATGAGTATGTGAGCTGCAATGAAGAGGGAAGGGGTTAATCCTCGCCGGGGCCACGGCGGCGGATGTCGGGGTAGGGGGTGCCGTCGAGATGGAAATAGAAATTGTCCTGCGCCGTGTCGGCCATCAGATCGAGGCCGGGGTAGAAGGCGCGTTCGCCCTCTTTGCGGGAGCCGACTTCCAACACGACCACATCGCTGTCCGTGTCATTGCGCAGGCAATGGCCGATCTCAACGCCCGCTTTGAAACCCGCGCAATCGCCCGGCGACAGGCGTTCTTCGGTCTCGCCATAGACCAGCGTCGGGTGGCCTGCGACGATGTAAAAAACTCGTCTTCCTGTTCGTGCCAATGGGGCAGGGCGGAGGCACAGCCGGGCGGCAGCGTGGTCAGGTTGACGCCGAATTGCGTGAGCCCCGCCTGATCGCCAAGTGCACGTTTGACGCGGTCGCGGGTGCCGAGGTGGTGCGGCGGCGGGTAGAGGGTGCCGATCTTGGGCGAGATGGCAGAGGTGTCGATTTTCTTGCTCATGTGGCTCTCCTTTGAAAGGCAGCATGCGCGCAAAAGAAAAGACGCGCCAGCAGCTTGGCGCGTCTTGTTCAAAACATCGGCAATTGCGTATTTTACGCGGCCTCTGCAGCCTCTTGGGCGTGACGACGTTCGCTTTCCTCGCGCGAGAGCGCGACGGAGGTCCGAATGCCTTTAGAGACGAATTCCATCAGACCGGAGACGACACGTTCACACGGGTCGATGCCGGCACAGGACAGAACTTCACGGCCATCACGAGACCGCGCCCAGCGGGCGATCTGTTCCGGGCCATTGCCATATTTTTTATCATCGGCGATCGCATCATCGAGCGCAGCCAAAACAACAGCGGCAAAAAGTTTGCGTGCGCGTTGTCCTTGCTCGTAATTGAATGCGGTGCCATCCACGAACTCAGCCATGAGTTATCCTTGTATTATTGCTCTTGTCTTTCTGGCGTGCGGGCCCTTATGGCAGGTTTGTAACGATTCGGATACAACGCAAATGCATATCTAAGTTGCATTTACTGCATATCTGTTTGCGCCATCATCCTGCCCCGACCCGACGAGACAAAGCGGTACTCCATACACTTGCGCGCCCAAAAGGGCAGACGTCGTGAGCCTTGTCAGCCAGCGACTGGCCAGATATAGGGTGCGCTGAGATATCTTCAACCAAACGCCACGGTTTAGTGACATGCCCAAAATCAACGGTAACGAAATCCGCCCCGGCAATGTGCTGGAACATGACGGGGGCCTTTGGGCCGCTGTGAAAGTCGACCACGTGAAGCCCGGCAAGGGCGGCGCCTTTGCTCAGGTCGAAATGAAAAACCTCCGCGATGGGCGCAAGCTCAACGAGCGCTTCCGTTCCGCCGACAAGGTCGAGCGCGTGCGTCTTGAGCAGAAAGACATGCAGTTCCTTTATGAGAGCGACGGTCTTTTGAACATCATGGACACCGAGACCTACGATCAGGTCACGATCCCGGCCGACATTCTGGGCGAGCGTCGTCCGTTCCTTCAGGACGGCATGACCATCGTGGTCGAATTTTACGACGAAGAGGCGCTGAACGCGACCTTGCCGCAGAAAGTGATCTGCAAAATCGTCGAGACCGAGCCGGTCGTCAAAGGTCAGACGGCTGCGAACTCCTTCAAACCCGCAACCCTCGACAATGGCGTGCGCGTCATGGTGCCGCCGTTCGTGGGCACCGACGAGGACATCGTGGTGAACACCGAGACCATGGAGTACTCGGAGCGTGCCTAAGGCACGACGGAATATTCGGAACGCGCCTAACGTTCAGGTCTTTCTCTGAAATTAAAAAAGCCGCTCCTTTCGGGCGGCTTTTTCTGTTTCAAGTGTGCGAGGTTTATCCCGCCCGAAGGCCAAGGATTTTACGCGCCTGCGACGGGGTTGCGATGGGGCGGTTGTGGCGCTGGGCGGCCAGAACCGCGAGCTCCACCAAAGCCGCATTCGAGGTCGCAAGCGTGTTTTTGTCGAGGCGGATGTTGTCCTCAAGCCCGGTGCGCAGATGACCGCCCGCGGCGGCGGCCCATTCGTTGACCTCGAGCTGATGCCGCCCGATGCCTGCCGCGCACCACGGAATATCCGCGCCGAAGAGATCATGCACCGTGTCGACATAAATATCGAACACGCGTTTCACCGCAGGCATGGCGTTTTTCACGCCCATGACGAATTGCACATAGGGCCGCGCGCCGATCTGGGCGTGTTCCATCATGTCGTGGGCTTTGTAGATATGCGACAGATCGAAGGCCTCGATCTCCGGTTTGACGCCGTAGAGTTTCATCTCTGAGGCGAGCCAATCGACAAGATCCGGCGGGTTCTCATAGACGCGGGTCGGGAAGTTGTTCGAGCCCACAGAGAGCGAGGCCATCGGCGGGCGCAGGGACAGCATGCCACCCCGCGTCTTGCCCGCGCCGGACCGTCCGCCGGTCGAAAGCTGAACGATCATGCCGGGGCAGTGGAGCTGAATCCCTTCCATCAACCGCCCGAAGCGTTCGGGGTCGGAGGTCGGTTTGCCCTCATCGTCGCGGACATGACAATGCGCGATCGCGGCACCGGCCTCATAGGCGGCATGGGTGCTCTCAATTTGTTCGTCGATGGTGATCGGCACGGCCGGGTTGTCGGCCTTGGTCGGCAAGGAGCCGGTGATCGCCACACAAATAATACAGGGTTTGCCCGCGACATCGCTCATGGTCGCCTTTTCCTTTCAATCGAACTGCCGTTACGGCGTACAAATTGCCTCCCGTAGGCGCGCCCATCATGGCGTCACCTGCGCGGATTGAACAGAAAAGAGTTTGCGATTGTGTTAAAGCGCGATGAGAGCCTCACCGGCTTTAAGCGTGCCCTTGGCCCGGTCAAAGCGTAGATAGGCAATGGCGCGCCCGCCGGATTGGGTAAACAGCGTGCCCGCGGTCTTGCCGTCCTCGGTCACAATTTCGGTGCCGACGGGGGCGGTGCCGTTGATCTCGACTTGTTTCAACCCTTTGCGCAGCTCGGTCTTGTGGTGCATCCGGGCGGTGACTTCCTGACCGACATAACAGCCTTTCTTGAAGTTGACGCCGTTCAGATGCTCAAAGCCCGCCTCCAAGATGAAGGTGTCTGGGGTGAGTTCGACACCAAATTCCGGCACGCAATGCGTCACTCGGATCGCATCCCATTCGACGTCCTCCGAGGGCCGCCCGTCATAGGCGCGCCAGCCCATCGCGGGCGTGCGCGGGTCTTGGACGGCGCCCTCAGGCGCCGCACCCAGCCCCCGAGACACCACGCGATCCGTCGGGGTCAGCGTGACTTTCGAGCGCAGCTTAAACATCGTGAGCCGTTTCATCAGGCTCTCTTCTTCGGAGGCTGGGATGTCCATCAACACCACATCCCCCTCCGCCACGAGGAAGAAATCGGCGAGGAACTTGCCCTGCGGCGTCAAAAGCGCGGCATAGACCGCGCCACTCTCAAGCCCTTTGACGTCATTGGTGATCATGCCTTGCAAGAAGTGCAGCCGGTCTTCACCCGAGATTTCGATCACTTTGCGCGCGTGGTCAGTCATGTGAACCCTTTCCCCTTTTGTTGCCCTTCATATAGGAAGGGAAAGAGCCAAGAGAAGCTGCAACTCTGCCGGGGGGCCTATGCGCGCACCAATTTCTGTCATTATCCCGACGCTGAACGCGACGCCTAAGTTGCGGGAGACGATGCTGTCTCTGATGGAGGGGCTGGATGCCGGGCTTGTGCGGGAGTTGATCCTCACGGATGGCGGTTCCACCGATGGGGTGGAGAAAATGGCGGATTTCGTTGGTGCCGAGTTGGTGATCGGTGCGCCCGGACGCGGCGCGCAGCTCAGGCGTGGCGCAGCGGCGGCCCAAGGGGATTGGTTGCTGTTTCTTCATGCCGACACCTGGATGCCGGAGGGCTGGGCCGAGGCGACGGTGCAGCATCTCGCGAAATCCTATGACCGCGCGCTGGTCTACCGGCTGTCGTTTCGCGACGCCAAAGGCGCGGGGCCGAAAATGACCGCAGGCTGGGCCAATCTGCGCACGAAGCTGTTCGATCTGCCCTATGGCGATCAGGCGCTGTTGATCTCGCGCGAGCTTTACGACGAGATCGGCGGCTTTGCCGAGCTGCCTTTGATGGAAGACGTCGACATCGCCCGCCGCCTCAAGGGCAGGATCGCGCTTAGTCCTTTGCGCGTCCAAACAGACCCATCACGTTACCAAACATCCGGCTGGTGGCGGCAAGGAGCCCGGAACCTTTGGTGTCTTCTGCGTTATCGGTGCGGGGTCGCCCCAGAGCGCCTCGCACGGGGCTACCGTCCATAACCGTGCGCCCGTCGGCATATTGCAGGCGATAGAGATCGGCATAGAGACCGCCACGCGCGAGCAATTCATCATGGGTGCCTTCGTCCACCACGCGGCCCTTGTCCATCACCACGATCTTGTCGGCGTTACGAATGGTAGACAGGCGATGCGCGATCACCAAAGTGGTGCGGCCTTTCGACAGCTCTTCGAGCGCGTTTTGCACGATCTTCTCGGATTGCGCATCGAGCGCCGAGGTGGCTTCGTCCAAGAGCAACACAGGCCGGTTGCGCAACACGGCGCGGGCGATGGCGACGCGCTGACGCTGGCCGCCCGAGAGGCCCGATCCGCGCGGGCCGACGGGGGTGTCGAGGCCATGGTCCAGACGGCTGGCGAAATCCTCGACATGGGCGGCTTTGAGCGCGGCTTTCAGGCGTGCGTCATCGACTTCAGTGCCCATGAGCACGTTGTCCCGCAGGCTTTCGTCGAACAAAAGCGCATCTTGCGACACCACGGAATAGAGCCCGCGCAAATCCGTCAGGCCCAGTTTCGTGGTCGGCACGCCGCCAATGTTGATCTGGCCTTTGATCGGATCCGCGAGGCGCGTCATCAGATGGAAGAGCGTCGATTTCCCGGCGCCAGACGCCCCCACAAGCGCGGTGGTCTTGCCCGCTTCGGCGGTAAAGGTCGTGCCGCGCAACACGGGCGAGTCGGCATAGGCGAACTCCACATTCTCGAACCGGATGTCGGCCTTTGAGGCCGGCATGGGCAGGGAAACGGGTTTCGCGGGGCTGGTGATGTCCGGGCGTTCGTTGAAAATGGCATAGATGCGCTCCAAAGAGGCGCGCGCGGCCTGCCATGAGCCGGAGACATTGCCGAGACGGCGCAGGGGTTCGAAGACGACGGCCATGGCGGTGAAGAACGACATGAATTCGCCGACGGTCTTTGTGCCGTCGATGATCTGTTGCCCGCCGTAGAGAAGCACCCCGAAAAAGCCGAGACCTGCGACCAGGTCCATCAGCGCGGGAATGCCTGCCTGGCCCGCGTCAGAGCGAATCTGCGCGCTCACCAGATCGGAGATTTCATCCTCGAAGCGATCCGCCTCACGGCGCTCTGTGCCGGAAAGTTTGATCGTCGTTGCGCCGTGAAAAATCTCATCCAAACGGGTCGAAACGCGGGCGGAGGCGGCCCGGGCGCGGCGCGTTGTCCGGCGCACGAGGTTTTGCAGCACGGTGACAGGAACGGCCAAAAGCGGCGCGCCTGCTACGGCAATCAGGGTCCAGCGCCAATCGACAGAGATCGCCACGGCCAGTAGCGAGACCAGCATGATGACATCGCGGAAGGCGGCAGAAAGCACCGTGCTCCACACGCCCGCCGCAGCACCGCTGTCGCCACGGGTGCGTTCGATCAGCGTGCCCGGCGGGTTGTCCTGAAAGAACCGCCCGTCGAGTGTCAGCATATGCGCGACCAGATTGCCCTGAAGTTTGGCCGAGACCTTTTGGCCGACCCGCGACATGAGCACACGCTGACCAAAGGAGGCCAGAGCGCGCAAGGAAAAGACGCCGAAGACCGCGAAAGCGACCCAGAAGAGGGCGTTGGATTCGCCTGCGACCAGCACCTTGTCGAACATCGGTTCGATCAGGGAAGCGAAGACCCCCAACATGGCACCTTCGACCGACATGAGAATGAGGGCGATGATGACCAAGCCGATATGAGAGCTAAGATAGTCCCGCCACATCCAGCGGATCAGCACTTTCGACGGCGTCTCCGGGATGTGTTGCAGCCCGCGCCCTTTCGGTTTCGTGGCGTCCGTGGTGGGGGCGGTGGACGGGGGAGGCGTGCGCTTTGGCTCTGTCATGGGAAGGACCGCATTGTCTTGAACCTGCGGGCTTTTTCTCGGTCGTAACGGGTCAGGAACCAGTCACGGATCGGGATCGGCCCGTTTTCTTCCACGTCTTTTTCATAAAGCCGCAGGATGTAATCGAGAATGCCGGTTTTCGTGCTTTTGAGATGCATGAACCGCCAGGACAGCATTTTCTTAGCTTCCTGGACCGAGGCCCCTTCGCAATGCATGAGATAAAGTGCCGCCGCCATACCGGCCCGGTCAGCACCCGATTTGCAATGGATCACAAAGGGTTTTTCGAGCGAGGCCAGAATGTCGATCTGTTCGACATAATCCGCGCCTTTGAGCGCATTGCGGGCGCCAGCCTTTTTCGTGATGACAAGAGTGAGACCATGCGCTTCGCAAGCCTGCTTTTCGAGCAGGGTATAAGACACATCCTTGTCGCCTCTGAGCGACAGCACCGTTTTGATCCCCATCTTGGCATATTGGGCGATCCGACGCGGCGAGGGCTGGTTCGAACGCCATGCACCGGGTGCGAATTCATAGAGATTTGTCCAGAGCCCGCGTAGAAACGCGTGGTCGAACAGGTGGAAATGCCACATCGCCAGACGCCGGGTGCGCGGGGTCGTGACGTCATTGCCGAACTGACCGACCTCTGCGCGTTCAAGTTTCTTGAACCCTTTTTTAAGCGTTTTGAACATCCGGTCCATTCCCAAGAAAGATCGCGTCTCTTTAGCCGTCTTTGCGCATCGGAGCAAGCGAGGCGGGGCAGGTGTCATCCCTGCAAGGCCGATGTGCCATCAGATGCAATTGACGCAGGCGTGGCGCGGCGTTAGTCGAAAGAGCTTCACAGATTTTCGAGGTTTCTCATGTCTCTTGCCAACGGCCGTCATTATCTCGCCATTCCGGGTCCTTCCGTGATCCCCGATCCCGTGTTGCAGGCGATGCATCGCCCGGCGCCGAACATCTACACCGGCGAATTGGTCGAGCTGACCCACGGTCTGATCCCCGATCTCAAAACCATTGCCGGGACCTCTGGCCATGTGGCGCTTTATATCACCAATGGGCACGGTCTTTGGGAGGCCTCTCTCACCAATATGATTTCGCGCGGGGACAAAGTTCTGGTCTGTGTGACCGGCAATTTCGGCCATGGTTGGGCCGATGTCGCGGCGCGTCTGGGCGCCAATGTGGAAATTCTCGACTTTGGCAAACAGGCCCCGGTCGATCCCGCCCGCCTCGAAGCGGCTCTGAAAGCCGATACCGCACATGAGATCAAAGTGGTGCTTGCGACCCATGTCGACACCGCCACCTCCGTGCGCAACGACATCGCGTCGATCCGCATGGCCATCGACGCCGCCGGGCACCCAGCTGTCTTTGGGGTCGATTCCATCGCGTCTCTTGGCTGTGACCGGTTTGAAATGGACGCTTGGGGCGTCGATGTGATGATTGCCGCCTCGCAAAAGGGGCTGATGACGCCTCCGGGCATGGGCTTTGTCTGGTTCTCGGAAAAGGCCCGTCAGGAGGGGATGGGCAATGATCTGCGCACGCCCTATTGGGACTGGGAAACGCGGGCCAAACCGGTGCATCTTTACGAATATTTCGACGGCACGCCGCCGACGCATCACCTGTATGGCCTGCGTCAGGCCGTCACGATGATCTTGGACGAAGGTCTGGAAAACGTCTGGGCGCGGCATGAAACGCTGGCGCGAGCCTATTGGGCGGCTGTGGATACGTGGGGGCAGGGCGGTGAACTTCGTTTTAACATCGCTGATCCGGCTTACCGCTCACATGCTGTCTCGACGCTGCGCCTCGGGGCTGGCGACGGTACGCGTCTGCGCAATTGGTTGACCGAGCATCTCGGGATCACCTTGGGGATTTCTTTGGGCTTTGGCGACATCGGCTCGCCCGAGGCCGACGGCTATTTCCGCATCGGTCACATGGGCCACATCAACGCGCATATGGTGCTGGGCATCATTGGCGCGATGGAAACAGGGTTTGCGGCGCTGGATATTCCGCATGGCGAAGGCGGCTCTGTCGCAGCGGCCAAGCTCTTGGCCAGCCGAGTATAGTGAGGGGGCCTTCGGGCCCCTTTTTCTTCTCGTGTGACCTGCCCTTCCAGCATGTGAGGCGCAGGGCTTCGACCTCTCTCCCATGCGTTAACCTTAATCAGATTAATCTTAATGCGAGGTGAGGGGCCGTGGCGCAAAGCGTGGGTTGTTAGTCCAAATCCGCAAGCGCCAGAGGCAGACGCTCGGCGAAAATCTCGATCTCTTCGGGCAGCCCGACAGAGACGCGGATACAGCGATCCAATGGCGCCACACCCGGCATGCGGACGAAGACGCCACGGGCGTCGAGTGCTTTTACAAGCGCGCGGGCATAATCACCATCCCGCCCGCAATCCATCGTGACGAAATTGGTAGCTGACGGCAGTGGCGTCAAACCTGCCGATTGTGCGATTTGTACAAGTCTTTCGCGGCCCTGCGTGATGTTCTTGACGGTGTCAGCCAGATACTCCTGATCCTCAAGCGCCGCCAAAGACCCCGCCTGCGCCATCCGGTTTACGCCGAAATGGTTGCGGATTTTGTCAAAGCTCATGGCGATGTCACGATGCGCAATGCCATAGCCGACACGGGCGCCCGCCATGCCATAAGCCTTTGAAAACGTGCGGAAGCGGATCACGCGGGCGTTCGAAGTGTCGAGCGCTGGGCGGGTGTTCTCCGGGGCAAACTCGGTATAGGCCTCGTCCAAGATCATCAGACAACCTTCCGGCACGGCGTCGATCATCGCCTGCACGGTCTCTGCCGAATGCACCGATCCCATCGGATTGTTCGGATTGGACAAGTAAACCAGCTTGGCGCCGACCTGTTTTGCCATGGCGATCAGCGCCTCGGGGTCCTCAAAGTCGCCCTTGTAAGGTACAGTGTGCAGCACGCCGCCAAAGCCCGCGACATGGTAGTTGAACGTCGGATAAGACCCCGCAGAGGTGACCACCGCATCGCCCGCACCGACATAGAGCCGGACGAGATTGCCCAGAAGGCCGTCGATGCCTTCGCCGACGGTGATCTCATCTGCGTCAATGCCATGGTGCGCGGCCAAAGCCAGTCGCAAATTGCGATTTTCCGGTTCGCCATATTTCCAGACCCCGCTCAGACTGTCGGCCATCGCCTCCAAGGCCTTCGGAGAGGGTCCAAAGGACAGCTCATTGGCCCCCAGACGGGCGTCAAAGGCCGTGCCACGCAGCTCTTCCATGCGCTCTGGCGCGACGAAAGGCACGGTGGCGGGCAGGGATTGGGCGAGCGGGGTTTGGCGTGCGTCTGTCATACCGGCTTCCTGCCCCAAAGCGCGGGGGCGCGCAAGCGCCGCAACGTCAGACATGACGGATTTGCGCGTGTTGATAATGTGGGCGCAGGAGGACCCGCCATGACCGTCACACTCGAGATCAAAGACCACATCGCCCATCTGACCCTCAATCGTCCAGACAAAATGAATGCGGTGACCGAAGGCATGATTGCCGATCTTCTGGCGCATGTGGCGGAGATTGCCGTCTCAAACGCCCGTGTCGTTTTGCTCTCGGGCACGGGCAAGGCCTTTTGCGCGGGGCTTGATACGTCGAATTTCCAACGCTTCCTGTCCGAGGATTTGGATCAACTCGTGATGGAGCGCACCCATGGCGATTGTAACGCGTTTCAGGCCTTCTCTCTCGCGCTTTACGACCTGCCGATTCCGGTGATTGCCGCGATCCATGGTCCCTGTTTCGGCGCGGGGATGCAACTGGCCATTGCCGCCGACATGCGTATCGCGTCACCCGAAGCTCACCTGTCGATCATGGAGATGAAATGGGGGCTGATCCCGGACATGGGGGGCATGGTGCTGTTTCCGCGCATGTTGCGCTCCGATGTGTTGCGGCTGCTGACCTACACGAATGACATCGTACCTGCCGACCGCGCGATAGAATTGGGGCTTGTCACCGAAGTGGCCGAAGACGCTCATACGCGCGCCTTGGAGATCGCCACCACCATTGCCGGCAAAAGCCCGTCGGCCATCCGGGCGGCCAAGCGGTTAATCGACACGGCAGAGACCTCGCAAGATCGTGCGCATATCCTCATGGAGGAAAGCCGCGAACAGCGGGCGTTGATTGGTACGAAAGACCAGATGGAGAGCGTCATGGCACAAATGCAGGGCCGCGCAGCCCATTACGACTGAGCCCCGTGTTTCCTTTGCTGCTCTAAATACTCAAAAGGCCCGCCGGTGTGGCGAGCCTTTCATGAGTATTTTTACCAAGAAAAAGATCAGGCGATCTCGGAAAGACGCGCGAGTGCGGCCTTGAGTTTGCCCTCTTCCTCTTCGCGGGCGCTCAGGTTTTCCTGCGCCTCGGCGACGACCTCTTCAGGCGCGCTTTCGACGAATTTCGGGTTGTTCAACCGACCGCGCAACCCGCCCAGTTCCTTGGCCAATTTGCCCAGAGCTTTTTCCAGACGGGCCTTTTCCTCGGCGATGTCGATCACGCCTTCAAGCGGCAGGGCGAAGGTGCCGCCCGCCACAGAAATCGTGATCGCGCCTTTGGGCATTGCACCTTCGGAGAGGCTGTCGAGGCGCGCCAGTTTCATGATCATCGCTTCGTTGTTGGCCCAGGCGGTTTTGCCCGCCTCGTTCAGCTCGACCTGCACCATCGGGATTTTGAGACCCGCAGGGACGTGCACCTCTGCGCGCGAGGACCGGATGCTCTCGATGAGATCAATCACCCAGTTCATTTCCGCGTCGGCCTCCGCGTCGATCAGATCGGAAGACAGCTCCGGCCAGTCGGTCAGCGCAAGCATGCCACGGCCCGGTTTGATCGTGTCCCAAAGCTCTTCGGTGATGAAGGGCATGATCGGGTGCAGCATGACGAGCGCCTGATCGAGGACCCAGCCCATGGTCTGACGGGTCTCGGCTTTCGTTGCCTCATCGCCATCGTAGAACAGCGGTTTCGACAGTTCGACATACCAGTCACAGAGCTTGCCCCAGACAAAGGCATAGAGCGCGTTTGCGGCGTCGTTGAACCGGTACTCCTCAAAAGCGGTATTGACCTCGGCTAGCACCTTGGCGGTTTCGCCGATGATCCATTTGTTGACGGTCGCGCTGGGCGTCGGGATGACACCCGGCTCGTAGGCCTCAAACACCTCGTTCATCTCGGCAAAGCGCGCGGCGTTCCAGATCTTCGTGGTGAAGTTCCGGTAGCCTTTGATGCGGTCGACGGAGAGTTTCAGCACGCCGCCGATGGAGGCCATGGAGGCATTGGTAAAGCGCAGCGCATCGGCGCCGTATTCGTCGATGATCTCCAGCGGGTCGATGACGTTGCCGGTGGTTTTCGACATCTTTTTGCCCTTCTCGTCGCGGACGAGCTGGTGCAGGTAGATGGTGTGGAACGGGATGTCGTCCACGACCGCCAGTTGCATCATCATCATCCGGGCGACCCAGAAGAACAGGATGTCAAAGCCCGTGACCAGCACATCGGTTGGGAAATATTTCGACGTGCTCTCATCCCAGTTGGGCCAGCCGAGCGTGCCGATCGGCCAGAGGCCCGAGGAGAACCAAGTGTCGAGAACGTCCGGGTCACGCCACACCGGGTAGACCAGTTTGGTCGGGTCTTGGGTGACGTTATATTGTGCGAGGCCCTCGGCGAAGGCTTCGATGCCTTCCTGACGATCTGCGACCTCGACGACGCGGCAATGGTTCAGCGGGGTCGGCAGGTCGGCCATATCGGCGAAGAATTTCGCATGCACGGCGTCTAAATCGGAGGCGCAGTGATGGACGGAACCGGCGTGCAACATGCCGCCCTGGGTCAGAAGGCGCATCAGTTCGACTTCGTCCAGAGCGCCATCGCCCTCGTCGTCTTTGAAGTTCGGAGCGGACAGATCGAGCCCGTACCAGACGGGGATTTGATGCCCCCACCAAAGCTGGCGCGAAATGCACCAAGGCTCGATGTTTTCAAGCCAGTGGTAATAAGTCTTCTCGCCCGATTCCGGCATGATCTTGGTCCGGCCGGAGCGCACGGCGTCCAGCGCGGGGCCGACAACTTTTTCGGCGTCCACATACCATTGGTCGGTCAGCATCGGCTCGATCACGACTTTGGAGCGGTCGCCAAAGGGCTGCATGATCGGTTTGTCTTCGACGTAGGGGACGGTCTCGGTCACCTCGGACTCATTGCCGTCCTCGTCTTTGACGGTCTTGGTCACCGTGGTCATCACGGCGAGGCCTTCACCGTTGATCTCGGACACAACGGCCTTGCGCGCCTCAAAACGGTCGAGCCCACGCAGGTGATCGGGGACAAGGTTGATCGTATCGACTTCGGCCTCGGTAAACGGTTTGCCCGCGAGGATTTCAGCGGCCAGAATGGCGCTGTCCTCATAGGACAACCCGTCGGCCCGCATCGCGCCTTTGGTGTCCATCAGGCGATACATCGGTAGGCCGCCACGTTTCGCAACCTGATAGTCGTTGAAATCATGCGCGCCGGTGATTTTCACCGCACCGGAGCCGAAGTTCATATCCGGGTATTCATCGGTGATGATCGGGATCAGGCGGCGATGCTCTTTCGGCCCGACCGGGATTTCACAGAGCTTGCCCACGATGGGCGCGTAACGCGCGTCATCCGGGTGCACCGCGACGGCACCATCGCCCAGCATGGTCTCGGGCCGGGTCGTGGCAATGGAGATGTAGTCGCGCTCTTCCGAGAACACGACGTTGCCGTCTTCATCTTTTTCGACATAGGTGTAGGTTTCGCCGCCCGCGAGCGGGTATTTGAAGTGCCACATATGGCCCGCGACTTCGATGTTCTCGACTTCGAGATCCGAGATCGCCGTTTCGAAATGCGGGTCCCAGTTCACAAGCCGTTTGCCGCGATAAATCAAACCCTTGTCGTACATATCGACAAAGACCTTGATCACCGCGTCATGGAAATTCGGGCTGTTTTCATGGCCGATGCGCGGATCACCCGGCGCGCCGGCCATGGTGAAGGCGTTGCGCGACCAGTCACAGGACGAGCCGAGGCGCTTGAGCTGGTTGATGATCGTGGCGCCATATTGACCTTTCCACTCCCAAACCTTCTCGATGAAGGCGTCGCGGCCCAGTTCGGCGCGCGACGGCTGGCCGGTTTTGGCTAGCTCTTTTTCGACCATCAACTGTGTCGCGATGCCCGCATGGTCCTGACCCGGCTGCCAGAGCGTGTCAAAGCCGCGCATCCGGTGCCAGCGCACCAAAATATCCTGAATGGTGTTGTTGAACGCGTGTCCGACATGCAAAGCGCCCGTCACATTGGGCGGCGGGATCATGATGGTAAAGGTCTCGTCGCGGCTCTTGTTGGCCCCGGCCTTGAAGGCGCCCGCCTTTTCCCATTCCGCATAGATGCGGGCTTCCGCCTCATGTGCGTCGAATGTCTTTTCCATAGCCATTTTATGTCTCGCTCAGTCGGATTTCGTTCGGTTCTTTTCGTCCCGGGGTGTTTAGCCTGTGCGCGGATGAAGGAAAAGGGCGAAAGACCGGAGGGGCGGCGGCGAGAAAGCGTCGCAGGCGGGCGAAATTTGACCTGATGTTAACGGCTGTCGTGCAAACAGCTCCTCGGAAGAAGAGAGGAGAGCCCCATGAGCGGGACGCCATCGCGTTTAGAGAGACTGGCCGACCGGATGAGCCGCAGTGCCTGGCACAATGGCGTGGCCTTGTCGCTTTATGATCGTGAAACCGGGCGGGAAACCCATGTCGGCGGCGGCGCGTTGGACAAGCGCACGCCCTATTTCGCGACGGGGGTGACCAAACTCTTTGTGACGGCGATCCTCTTGCAGCTCTGCGAAGAGGAGAAAATCGACCTCGATGCGCCTTTTCTGCGTTACATCGGGGATCGGACGCCGTTTCTGGATTTGCACGTGAAAGAGGGCGTGGATCGCACCGATCAGGTCACGATCAAGCATCTGATGTCGCACACCTCCGGATTTGGCGATCATTTTCTTCTGAAATATCAGGCGCGTGCGCTCAAGCATCAGGTCGCCGAAGGGGTCGATAGCTCCTGGGGTTTCGAGGATGTGTTGCTGCGCGCCCGCTCGCACGGCGCTGTTTTCGCACCTGGGGAAGGCACGCGGGCCAGCTACACCGACACGAATTTTCACATCCTCGGGCGTGTGATCGAAGAGATCGAGGGCATGAGCTTTGCCCGCGCCGTGCAAACCCGCATTGCGGACCGGCTCGGGCTTCGGGCGACCTATGTCTATTGCGATCCTTCCGATCATCGTCCCGTAGACCCGATGTCGCGAAGACGTGAAATCCATGTGCCGCGCAGCCTGGCGTCATTTCAGGCCGATGGCGGCATCGTGACGACCTCGCGCGAGTCTATGGTCTTCGCGCGTGGCTTTTTCGAGGGCTATCTTTTCGACAAACGGGTCTTGCCACGGCTTTATAGCTGGCGGCCCATCGTGTTTTCGGCGGAATATGGCGCGGGACTGATGCATATGCAGGTGCCCAGGTGGATGACCGTGCCCTATCGGCTCAGGTATTGTCTTTTGGACCTGTTCCGTGCGCCGCCGCGTCTGATCGGCCATATCGGACGAGGCTCTGTCTGTTTCTATGCGCCCGATGAGGGGGTCTATGTCGCGGGGACGGTCAATCAGCTCAACGATCCGGCGCGCGGGTTGGTGTTTGCCATGCGTGGGGTTGAAGAGGTGGCTGGGCGTATCCGTTCGCAACAGATGCGTGACGCGCGCTTGCATCCCATGCAAAACACGCCTGCCGCGCCGCGCCACTGATCGAGGTTCAAAGCGCGATCAAATGGAGCGGTCGAATTTCACCGAGAGATGGATGAGGCTTTCGATGTCCTGCACGCCGGTGATGCCGTTGATCTGATCGAGAGTCTGGTCGATCTCTTCTGTTGTCTCGCAGGAGATTTGCGCAATCAGATCGACGCGCCCGGTCGAGGTCGCGACCATCTCCACCTCCGGCAATGCCTTGAGTTTCGTCACCACCGAGGCCGAGGTGCGGGGTTCGACCTGAATGAGCACCGTGGCCTTGATCCGCCGTGCCAGCGCCACATCGCCAAGTTTGATCGTATAGCCCGCGATGATGCCGGTGGTCTCCAACCGTTCAAGTCGCGCCTGCACGGTCGAGCGCGCCACTTTGAACCGGCGCGCGAGTCGCGACACGGAGGTCGAGGAATCGGCGGCCAGTGCCATCAGAATCTTGTTGTCGAGATCGTCCAAAATCATCTCCCAAAGCGTACGAGGCGGGCCGGAAAGCCTGTCAAATCTGCACTATGTCAGTTTGACCGATATTTTCGTCAAAATGACCGGCATAATGCATGATTTTACCCTTTCGAACGGCAAAATCAACACGCATATAGCGATCATTGATTTACAGGATCAAAGGGCGGTCGAGACCCCCGGGAGAACCCGGACGACCTGCACCTGGCCTGGTTCGGATAACCGCGTAAGCGCAATCCCAACCGGACTATTCCCGGGCAAGATGTGGCTGCGCTCTGTTGGTAAAGGACGACACCAATGGGGCTCTCTAAAACCATCTGGGCAACGCCCAGCGAATTCCTGCGCACTCATGCTCCCGAGCATCCGGTGCTGTTCTTCTCTCCCTCGATCCTGCAAGCGACCGCGCGTCGTTTTCTGAAAGGATTTCCGGGGCTTGTGACCTATGCGGTCAAATCCAACCCGGATGAAGGTGTGCTCGCCAACCTCGTCGCCGCTGGTGTCAAAGGGTTCGACGTGGCCTCGCCCGTCGAGATGGACACCATTGCCCGCATCGCGCCCGGCGCGGCCATGCATTACAACAACCCGGTGCGGTCGCGCACCGAGATCCTGCACGCCGTCAAAATGGGCGTGAAATCCTACTCCGTGGACAGCCACTCCGAGCTGGTGAAACTCGGTGAATTGGTGCCCGCCGACGGTGTCGAGATTTCCGTGCGCTTCAAACTGCCGGTCGAGGGCGCAGCCTACAACTTTGGCGCCAAATTCGGGGCGACCGTTGATCTGGCCGCCGAGCTGCTGCTTCTTGCCTCGCAACTGGGCTTCACGCCGTCTTTGACCTTCCACCCGGGCACGCAGTGCACCGACCCGCACGCATGGGACAAATACATCCGCGCCGCCGCCGAGATCGCCCGCATGGCCGACGTCAAAATCGCGCGTTTGAACGTGGGCGGCGGCTTCCCGTCGCACCGCCTGAACGAAGTCGTGCCGCAGCTTGAGCCGACCTTTGACCTCATCGGTCGTGTGGCCGCTGAAGCCTTTGGCGACGACATGCCGGCGCTCGTTTGTGAGCCGGGCCGTGGGCTTGTGGCGGAGAGCTACTCCCTCGTGACCCGCGTCAAAGCGATCCGTGACGATGCGCATGTGTTCCTGAACGATGGCGTCTACGGTGGCCTGTCTGAACTGCACCTCGTCGGTGTGATCGACCGCATCGGCGTGTTCGGCCCGCAAGGTATCAAACGCGAGGGCGAGACCGTGAACCGGACTGTGTTTGGCCCGACCTGCGACAGCCTCGACAAACTGCCGTCCGAGCTGGCTTTCCCGGTGACGATGGAAGAGGAAGATCACGTGATCTTCTACGGCCTCGGCGCCTACTCCTTGGCGACCGCGACGAAGTTCAATGGCTTCGGTCAGATCACCGTGGAAACCGTGCACCGTCATTTGTGATCGGGCTTTTTTGAGATACGCCTGAGAGTCGTTCCTCATGCGAAACCCCTCCTCGAAAACCGGGGAGGGGATTTTTAGCGATTCTATGGTAACTCTCCGGAATGGAAGAGAGAAAAAGCCTCATCGGCCGTCTTGGCCCCCTGTTCAAATTCCGCAAACGCGTCCGCACTTCGGGTGGGCATCATTCGCGTGGGCCTTTGAGCCATGTGATCTTGATGGATGGCACCTTGTCCTCTCTGAAACCCGGTTTGGAAACCAACGCGGGGCTGGCCTATAAACTCTGTTCCGAAGAGGCGCAGGCGGCGAATATGCTGGTGCGCTATGAGGCGGGCATTCAGTGGGTCGATTGGCGCGACACGCGCGATGTGATCGAAGGCCGAGGAATCAATCAGCAAATCCGGCGCGTCTACGGCGCGCTCGCGTCACGCTACCGACCCGGCGACAAGATTTACCTCTTCGGCTATTCGCGCGGCGCCTATGCGGTGCGCTCGCTGTCGGGGTTCATCGACATGATCGGGCTGTTGCGCGCTGAAGAGGCGACCGAGCGCAACATCCGCGACGCCTACCGGCATTATCAAATGGCGCCCCACGCCCGCGCAGCGCAGGCGTTTAAAGAGACCCATTGCCACGACAAGGTCGAGATCGAATTCTTAGGCGTCTGGGACACGGTGGCGGCGCTGGGCCTGCATATGCCCTTGGTTTGGCGCTATTCTTCGGTGTTTCATGAGTTTCACAACCAAGAACCCGCGCGCTGCGTCAAAGCGGTCTATCACGCGCTGGCCTATCACGAGCGCCGCCGCGCTTATGCGCCAGTGCTGTTCGACAGCCCCGATGCTCCGCCTGTGTTCAATGGGCGCAAGCAGGTGCTACAACAAATGTGGTTCCCCGGCACCCATGGCGATGTCGGCGGGCAATTGTCGGGCTACAACCCGGAGCGGCGGCTTTCGAACGCTGCGCTGGTCTGGATGCTCGACAAGGCGGAGCAGGCGGGGCTGGAGCTGCCTCAGGGCTGGCGGATGCGTTATCTGGCGGACCCGCATGGGCCATCGATCGGTCTCAATCGCGGCTGGGGCAAGTTCTTTTGGCTGCGTGACAGGCGTGTGGTGGGGCAGGACCCATCAGAGATCCTGCACCCGGCTTTGAAGTCAGAGATCGCGCCTTAAATCACGCCCAGATTGGCGCAGACCGCCTTGGTCAGGGTCGGGCGGTTCAGCGTGTAGAAATGCAAATCCTCGATGCCTTCGGCCAACAACTTTTCGCAAAGCTTGGTGCAGAGATCGATGGACAGTTGGTGGTGGTCCGATGAGTGTTCAAAGGCCGCCTCATAGCTGATCGGGATCGGCGTGCCGCAGGAAGCGGCGAATCTCTGGATGCCTTTCCAGCCGGTGATCGGCAGGATGCCGGGGATCAATTGTCCGGTGATGCCCGCGCGATCACACCGGTCACGGAAGCGGAAAAAGTTTTCCGGCTCAAAGAAGAACTGCGTGATGGCGGAATCGGCACCCGCCTCGAATTTCTGTTTCAGCCAGGAGACATCCGCGTTCTCATCCGCGGCCTCGGGGTGCGGGTCCGGGTAGGCGCCAACGCGGATTTTGAAATCGCCGGTCTCTTTCAGGGCTGAGATCAGCTCGACAGAGTTGGAAAAGCCACCCTCGGCGGGGGTGAATTTGCCCGCGCCTTTCGGCGGATCGCCCCGCAGGGCGACGATTTCATTCACGCCGACCTCTTTGTAACTCTTTGCAATCGCAAGTGTTTCTTCCTTGGTGGCGTTCACGCAGGTCAGGTGGGCGGCGACGTTCCAGCCGTATTCCTTGTTGAGTAGCGAGACCGCATCATGGGTCAATTCCCGCGTGGTGCCGCCCGCGCCATAGGTCACGGAGACAAACGTAGGGTCCATGCCCTGAAACGCCTCGACGGTTTCGAACAGGCTGAAACAGGCCTGGATATTCTTCGGCGGGAAGAATTCGAAAGAGATATTGGGCGCTTTGGTCATAATCTTATCCTTGGTCTTTTGCCGTCTTGTGTCATGCCTCGCCATGTGAGACAAATTCATAATTCTCAAGAACAACATGAGCGTTACTCAAGATGCATCTCGAATTTCGCCACCTGCGGACGATCAAGGCCATCTATCAGGAGGGCGGCTTGGCGCGCGCGGCCGAGCGTTTGAACATCACGCAATCCGCGCTGAGCCACCAGGTCAAGGGGCTCGAAGATCAGGCTGGGGTGGAGTTGTTCGTGCGCCGCTCGAAACCGCTCAAGCTCTCGGCGGCGGGGATGCGGTTGTTGGCCTTGGCCGAGGATGTGCTGCCCAAGGTCGAAGCGCTCGAAGACGAGTTTCGCGGCATCGAGGCGGGCACCTTGGGACGGCTTCACATCGCGATGGAATGCCACGCCTGTTTCGACTGGCTCTTTCCGGTGCTGCATCAATTCCGCGAGGCCTGGCCTGAGGTGGACATTGACATCCGCCAACGCCTCGCTTTCGGCGCGCTTCCGGCGCTGGAGCGCGAAGAGGTGGATTTCGTCATCTCCTCAGACCCAGAGGAGATCAAGGGGATCACTTTTGTGCCGCTCTTCGACTATGCCCCGATGTGTGCGATGTCGTCGAAATCGCCACTGACGGAGAAGGCCTATGTCGAGGCGGAGGATTTTCGCGATCAGACGCTGATCACCTATCCGATGGACCGCACGCGGCTCGATGTGTTCAAGAATTTGCTGATCCCGGCGGGGGTTGAGCCGCAGCAACAGCGTAAGGTCGAGCTGACCGATGTCATCCTCATGCTGGTGGCGGCCGGTCGGGGCGTGGCGGTGCTGCCCGATTGGGTGATGCGCGACATTCGCAATATGCCGGATTACGCCGTGCGTCCGCTGACCGCGAAGGGCGTCAAGCGGACGATGTATGCGGCTGTGCGGGACACGGATTTAGAAAAACCCTATATGGTCCATGTGTTGCGCATCGCAAAGGCCGAGGCGATGAAACTCAGAGGCGCTTGATCACCGTTTCAGGAGCGTCTCGAAGGTGCCGAAAATCATGCGCTGGCCGTCAAAAGGCATGTCCGCCCCCATCTCGGCAAAGCGCGGATCGGTTTCCATCGCTTCCATACAGGCCATGGCTTTCTCCGCATCGGGCCATTCGATGAAGGACACGACCACGGTCTCATCGTCTTTCAGTTGAACCGCCATGGGCAGGGAGGTCACCTCGCCCGGCGGCACCATGCTGCCCCAGCCTTCGAACAATTGCAGCGCACCGTATTCCATGAAGAGCGGGGCCATGGTTTCGGCCACGGTTTTATACTGGTCGCGATGGGCCGTGGGCACGGGGATGACGGCGATTTGGAAATAGGACATGGTGAACCTCAGCCTGTGTACTCGTTATGATTTCCGTGCAACGGTACCACGGCTGTGCTGAAATTCGACCGTTTTCTGGCGTCTCGAATGGGATCGGCGGAAAATAGGGGCGTCGCAAAACCGCATCAGCACATTTCTTTGCCCGCAAACCCTTGGCAGACTGGGTTTGGCGGCGTATACGCCCGGTCTGAACATCTTACACATCTACGCCCCGGAGCCCGGACCCATGCAAGGCAGTGCCAATCTCAACGTCATGATCAAAGCTGCGCGCGCCGCAGGTCGTTCGCTGGTGAAAGACTTCCGCGAGGTCGAGAACCTTCAGGTGTCTTCGAAAGGCGCGGGCGATTTTGTGTCCAAGGCCGACATCCGCGCCGAAGAGATCATCCGCGACATGCTGATGGAGGCGCGCCCGAACTACGGTTGGACCGGCGAAGAGAGCAAATCCGTTGAGGGCAAAGACCCGACGCGCCGCTGGATCGTCGATCCGCTCGATGGCACGACGAACTTCCTGCACGGCCTGCCGCATTGGGCGGTGTCGATTGCTCTGGAGCATAAAGGCGAGATCGTCTCCGGTGTTGTCTTCGACCCGGCCAAGGGCGAGCTGTTCTGGGCGGAAAAAGGCAATGGCGCCTGGATGAACGATATGCGCATCCGCGTGTCCGGTCGCACGAAGATGATCGAGTCGATCTTTGCCACCGGCCTGCCGTTTGGCGGTCGTGCCGATCTGCCGGAAACGCTGCGCGATTTGGCGCGGCTTTTGCCCGCCACCGCCGGTGTGCGTCGTTGGGGCGCGGCCGCGCTCGATCTCGCCTATGTGGCAGCAGGGCGTTACGACGGGTTCTGGGAACGTCGCCTCAATGCTTGGGATATGGCCGCAGGTGTGCTTTTGGTGAAAGAGGCCGGCGGTTTCGTCGAGGCGCTTCACCCGGAGGACAATCCGGTCGACAGCGGCGAAGTGATCTGTGGCAACGAGGCGCTGTTCGAGCGTTTCGCAGCGGTGATCCGTTCCGCCTGAGACGCCTCTGGCGGACAGATATCACATGAGACGCGCCGCCTTCGGGCGGCGTTTTCTGTTCCTACCTTTTCATTTGCCGCATTTCGCTTCAGGTTCGGCACTTGTGGGGCGGATAGATGAACCTGGTATCGGAGGGATGAATGTGATGGACGCGATGAAAATCTCTTGGCGGAAATTTCGCAGCAATGACGACGGGGCTGTCACGGAGGATTGGGGCGTGCTCACCTCTGCCGCCGTGGGTCTTTGTGTCGCATTGGTCAATGTGGTCTGGGGCGGCGCCTATTCCATGACCACGAATATAAAGAATGACATCGAAAACATCGATGTTGAGAAATACATCAGCGGTATGGATGGCGGCTGATCTTTCGGCAGCCTCTTCAACCGAAATGCCCGGCGCGTAAGAGCCGATTGTCTCTCAAATAGCCCTGTCTCACCGACGTCTGCGGACGGTCGGTATTGTGCTTTTTGCGAACCGGTAGCGGGCTTCGGCATGGGTTGGATGGCCACGCGTACGTGACCAAAATGCTGTGCCCCCCAGACGTTTCCACATTGGGTAGGTCACGATCACCCCGGCGATAAAGCCGCCGATATGCGCCAAATGCGCGACGCCTCCTGCGCCGGTCGATCCCATTTCTGCGAAAACCTGTAGGCCGAACCAAAGCCCCAGCATGATCCAGGCGGGCATGGGGAAGACTTTGAAAAAGATGATGAAAATGAACAGGACATCGACGCGCGCCTTGGGGAACAGCAAAAGATAGCCCCCCATGACGCCCGCGATCGCGCCCGAGGCGCCCACCATAGGCACGCGCGAGCCGGGGTCGGCCAGATATTGCGCGAGACCCGCCGCGATGCCGCAGATCAAATAAAATCCGAGATAGCGCAGATGCCCCATCTCATCTTCGAGGTTGTCGCCAAAGATCCACAAAAATAACATGTTGCCTGCGATATGCAGGATGCCGCCATGCATGAACATGGAGGTGAAAAACGTGTAATAGCCGTCGCCATGGCTGATCCGCGCGGGCAAAAGTGCCCAGTCCGAATAGATCTGCAACAGCGCACGCTCGTTGCCGTAGCTGGGCAGCATGGCCATGAACACCGCGATGTTCACCGCGATCAACGCATAGGTGACAAAGGCGGGGCGGCGGGACGGATTATGGTCGCGGATCGGGAACATATCGCCAATGTGGGCGTCTGCGGCGAGAGGTCAAGCGAAACCCTATGCCGCATCTGCACAAGCACAGCAAGGTGATGTTTTGCGATCCCAGGCGGGTCTCGGCAATCGCCCGCGTGTCGCGCACAGATCAAGGCAAGATCGCGCCAAATGTCCGCGCATTGCCACATTCTCGCCCCACTGAGGACGCTGGCCCTTTATAGCCTCGCAAAAAACGACGAGGCTTCGATGCGCAATCTCTTCATATTGGCGGCTCTCATGCTCATGCCCACAGGTGTTTTCGCGGATAAGGCCGGGGTCGGTGCCTGGGAAAATTCCAGCAATTCCATGCTGCGCTGGATCGAAGAGGCACCTGCACTCGAGTGGTATTACACGTGGCGCCCGACGCAGATGTGGTCGCAAAACCGATCGCGGCGCTCTGTCGAATTCGTGCCGATGATCCGCGACGCCTCTGACGTGAACAAAAAGATCGTCTCCGACCTGCCGGTGCGGGCGCTCTTGGCCTTCAATGAGCCGGATTCGCGCAAAAGCGAAGGCAGCAATCTCTCCGTTGAACAGGCTGTCGCGCTCTGGCCGAAACTCGAAGCGCGGGGCCTGCGCCTCGGCAGCCCGGCGGTGACCCAAGATCAGACGCTCGGCGCGTCGTCTTGGCAGGGGCGGTTTATGGCCCAGGCCGAGGCCAAAGGCCTGCGCGTCGATTTCATGGCGGTGCATTACTATTCGACCAATGGCAATGTGAAAGCCTTTGAGACCTGGCTCCGTAAAGTGCATGCCGAATACAAGCGCCCGATCTGGGTCACGGAATTCGCCTTTATCGACTGGCAAAACGTGCGTGGCGTGAGATACGCCCAAAACGCCGCCTTTGCCGAAGCCGCGATCCTGATGATGGAGCGCTTGCCCTTCGTCGAGCGCCACGCCTGGTTTGCGGCCAATCCTTACCCCTATGGCGGCGCCAAGCCGCAGATCAATCTGGTCTCCAACACCCTGCAACCCACCCCTGTGGGCGTGGCTTTCGACCGGACGCTCAGCCGCATCGGGGCGCGTCGCGTGGCGTCGAACAGCGAGTGAACCGGGCTGCAATCTGGTCGGAAATCGACTTGTAACCGCCGGTACATCCTGTAACTGTCTGCCCTGACATGTTTCTTGGTGCGTCCTCGGCGCAGCTGTTCAGAAACAGGCCCGCGTGGTGGAATGGTAGACACAGAGGACTTAAAATCCTTAGGCCGTAACTGGCCGTGCCGGTTCGAGTCCGGCCGCGGGTACCACCTTTGACGGCGTTTGAGCAAAAAGGATGCCCCGTGGAGTTCACATCCGAAGTCATCATCGCGACCTATAACAAGCCGGATTATCTGCGCCTGTGTCTCAAGAGTATTGCGGAACAAAGCCAGCGTCCGAGCGCGATTTGTCTTGCGGATGACGGGTCCGATGCCCGGATCGAGCCTGTGATCGAGGGGTTTCGTGTCGCTCATCCCGATCTGCCGCTGCGGCGTTCGTGGCATGAGGACCATGGTTTTCGTAAATCCATCGCACTCAACCGCGCGATTGCCAGCTCAAGCTGCGACTATTTGGTGTTTCTCGATGATGACGTGATCCTGCATCCGGATGCGCTGCGGCGGCATCTGACCTGCGCGGCGCGGGGGCGATACCTCACCGGTTCGCTGATCCGCCTCGATGCCGAACTGACCGGGCGGCTTTTGCAGGCGCAGAGCTACGAATGGGCGGAGGGCCGATTGGCCGGGTGGACCCCGAAAGGGCGCTCGCAATGGCTGAAATCCATGCCGTTCCCTCCGTCTGTCATGGCGCTGTTTGACCGCCTCTCGCCGGTGTCGCCGAATTTTCAGGGCGCCTGCGCCTCGGTTTGGCGCGAGGATGTGATGCGGGTCAACGGTTTCGAGGGCAATATGTCCTATGGCGGGCTCGACAAGGAGATTGGCGTGCGCCTGCGCAATGCGGGTATTCATGGGCGTCACGTCCGCTATACGGCACCCGCTTATCACCTCGATCACGGGCGCTCCTATGCCGATCAGAAGGTCAAACGCGCGAACCGCGACTACATTCTGGCCCTGCGCAAATCCGGTGAGGCGCGCGCGCGGAACGGAATTGCGGAATTGACGCCCGAATAGAGCATTAGGCCAGTAAAAAGCCCTCCGCGCAGGGGAGGGCTTTTATTGTCTTATTCGAACATTCAGGCCGATGTGCCTCAGCTTCGGGTGCCGGCGAATTTTTCCTGCCAGTCCTCGCGCTGTTCATCGTCGATCTTGGCGAAAAGATTGTCTGGCACGACAAAGCTATGGCCCGGTTTCAGGGCATCCAAGGCACCCGCCACGTCTTCCGGCCAATCGAGATCCGGCAGTGCCAGAGCGGTTTGCAGTTTGCCTGCCGTATCCGGAATGAAGGGGGCGGAAAGACGTGCGTAGAGGCCGATCAGGTTGAGGCCCAGACGCACCTGCGCCGCTGCTTTCTCCGGGTCTTCCTTGAAGGTTGACCAAGGGGCTGCGGATTGCAGGTATTCGTTGCCCGCGACCCAGATGGCGCGCAGAGCGTTCGCGCCTTTGCGCACGTCGATGGCGTCCATATGGCTCTGATATTCCGAAACTTTTGCGGTCAGATCGGCGATCAAGGCCGTTTCCTGTTCGCCGTAAACACCCCCTTCGGGGACGGCCTCGGAGAATTTCGAGCGACAGAATTTGGTGATGCGGGAGACGAAGTTGCCGAGCACATCAGCAAGGTCTTTGTTCACGGATTGCTGGAAGTTTTCCCAGGTGAACTCGGAGTCCGAGCTTTCGGGGGCATGGCTCAAAAGCCACCAGCGCCAGTAATCCGCCGGCAGGATCGAAAGCGCCTGATCCATGAACACGCCGCGTCCGCGCGAGGTGGAAAACTGCCCACCGTCATAGTTCAGATAGTTGAAGCTTTTGATGTAATCGACCATCTTCCACGGCTCGCCCGCACCCAGCATGGTGACCGGGAAAGAGAGGGTGTGGAAGGGCACGTTGTCCTTGCCCATGAATTGCACATATCGAACATCCTCGGCACCTTTGTCCGTGCGCCACCAACGTTCCCAAGCCTCACTGTCGAGGCCCTGTTTCGCAGCCCATTCGGCGCCACAGGCGATGTATTCGATGGGGGCGTCGAACCAAACATAGAACACCTTGCCGTCCATGCCTTCCCAGGGCGCGCCCTCGAATTGCACCGGCACGCCCCAGCTCAGGTCGCGGGTGATGCCGCGGTCTTGCAACCCGTCGCCGTCGTTCAGCCATTTCTTGGCAATCGAGGTGGTCAAAACCGGCCAGTCCGCCTTGCTGTCGATCCACTCATTCAGAGCGTCACGCATGCCCGACTGTTTCAGGTAGAGGTGCTTGGTGACGCGTTGCTCAAGATCGGTCGCGCCCGAGATCGTCGAATGCGGCTCGATCAGATCGGTGGGGTCGAGTTGTTTCGTGCAGTTGTCGCACTGGTCGCCGCGCGCGGAATCGTAGCCGCAATTCGGGCAGGTGCCCTCGATATAGCGGTCCGGCAGGAAACGCCCGTCGGTTTCCGAATAAATCTGTGTCTCTTCTACGACTTCGATCAGACCGGCCTCGTAAAGCTTGGTCGCGAGGTGCTGGGTCAACGCATGGTTCGGCTGCGACGAAGACCGCCCGAAATGGTCAAAGGACAGCCGGAACCCGGCGGCAATCTCGGCCTGAATGTTATGCAGTTCGGTGCAATATTCTGCCACCGGCTTGCCGGCCTTTTGCGCGGCGATCTCGGCGGGGGTGCCATGTTCATCGGTGGCGCAGAGAAACAGAACCTCATCGCCGCGCGCCCGACGGTAGCGGGCATAGAGATCGGCGGGCAACTGAGAGCCGACGAGATTGCCGAGGTGCTTGATGCCGTTGATATAGGGCAGGGCGGAGGTGATGAGCGTGCGTGCCATGAGGAGAGTGGTCCGGTCGGTTTACATATGTATTAAGGCTTTCCTATCGCGCTTATGCGCAAAGGGCCAGAGGGCATAGGATTTCCTCATCAAGTGAGGCCCTGGCTGTGCGGAAAAACCTGTGCTCTCGGGGTTGCTCTGCGGCGCGGCAAAGCTAGTGTAGGCGCAACTCACAAAGAGACAGGATCCTTTCATGAAAATGCGCAAAATCGGTCGCAGTGACCTTTCGGTGTCTGAGATTTGCCTCGGCTCCATGACTTGGGGCAGCCAGAACACCGAAGCCGAAGGTCACGCCCAAATCGATCGTGCCAAAGAGGTCGGTGTCAATTTCATCGACACCGCTGAAATGTACCCGGTGAACCCCGTGCGCAAAGAGACGGCGGGCGATACCGAAGAGATCATCGGGCAATATTTTGCCGCGCGTGGCGGGCGCGAGGACTGGGTGATTGCAACGAAAATTGCGGGGCCGGGGAACATCAACGAAGAGGGCATTCTGGCCTCGAACCTTGAGGCGCGGCTGGACGAAAGCCTAAAGCGGCTGAAAACCGATTATGTCGATCTTTTTCAATTCCATTGGCCCAATCGCGGCTCTTATGCGTTTCGCCAGAACTGGCATTTCAACCCGGCGAAACAGCCGTCGAAGTCCGAGATCGAGGACAACATGCGCGGCGTGCTCGAAGAGATGGCGCGGTTGCAAAAGGCGGGCAAGGTGCGCGAATTCGGCACCTCGAATGAAAGTGCCTGGGGCATGGCCATGTGGCTCAAACTGGCCGATGAGATGGGCGCGCCGCGGATGCAGTCGATCCAGAACGAATATTCGATGATGTGCCGTCTCTATGACACCGATCTGGCGGAGCTTGCGGTGCATGAGGATGTCACGCTTTTGGCCTATTCGCCGCTCGCCGCAGGGCTTTTGACCGGCAAATACGAGGGCGGCACGGTGGTGCCGAAAGGCTCGCGCCTGGACCTCAACGGCGATCTGGGCGGGCGGATCAAAAGCGAGCGCGTCTGGCCGGCGGAGCGCGCTTATGTGGCGCTGGCGGCAGAGCATGGTCTCGATCCGGCGACACTGGCGGTGGCCTGGACCCTGACGCGACCCTTTGATTGTATGCCTATTATTGGCGCGACCTCTGTCGATCAGCTTGAGAAATCACTCGACGCCCGCGATGTGACTTTGTCAGAAGAGCTGTTGAAAGAGATCGAAAAGCTGCACAAACTGCATGCGATGCCGTTCTGAGGACCTTGCGTGATGCGTCGAATTTTGTTGGGCCTGTTGGTCAGTGTGAGCCTTGCGGCCTGTCAGGGCGAGGAGACGGAAACCTCGCCGGGGTACGGGCTTGCGGGGTTTGATCCCCATGCGGCCGAGACCCAGAAGACGGCCTGTGAGGCGCGCGGGGGCAAGTTTCAGCCCGGCGGGCTTGGCGGCTTCATGACCTGTTTCGAGACGCCGAAAGATGCGGGGCAAAGGTGCACCAAGTCGACGGATTGCTCGACGGGGGCCTGTCTTGCGCGGTCGCAAAGCTGCGCGCCGATCACGCCGCTCTTCGGTTGTAACGACATGCTGGACGCCGAAGGGCGCAGGGTGAGCCTGTGCGTGGATTGATCGCGGTTTTGTCGCTTGTCATTCTTTCGGGCTGCATGTCGCCACAGGCCTCGGGGCCCGCGACACGCAACGCCGAGGTCTCGATGTCCTCCATCGCGGCGCTCGATCCGGTGCGGTTTTCCGGGCGTTGGTATGAGGTCGCGGCCTTCGTGCCGGAGGGCAAATCCTGTGTCATCGGGGCGGTGACATTCACGGCGCAGAAGTCCGGTGACCTGATGGTGACCGAGGGGCCCTGTGCCGATGGTCGGCCCACGAGCGGGTTGGCACGTAAGGTGGGGCCGGGGCGCTATGCGTTCAAAGGCGATGAGATCTGGGTGCTCTGGGTCGATGCGGAATACCACACTGCGGTGATCGGCTACCCATCGGGCCCCGCGCATGTGCTGTCGAGGGACCTGAGCCTGCCGCCGGATCGCAAACTGGCGGTCGAGGGCATCCTCGAGTGGAATGGCTATGACGTTGGGCTCTTGCGTCCGGCACGGCGGCGCTAAGCGCCCGCTAAGCCCCTCAGAGATGAGCGGAAATCCCCCCTTCACAGATGGTGATGGGGGGATGCAAAATTTTTGACTAGGCGGTTTGAAAAATCCCGCCTATAGGCCGTGCCATGACGATGGAACGCACATATCTTGAGCACGCCAAAAAGATTTTGGTGTTGGGGCTGCCTTTGGCGGGCAGTCAAATCGCGCAATTTGCGGTCCATATGACCGATGTGATCATGATGGGGTGGTACGGTCTCGATGAGCTGGCCGCACTCGTTCTGGCCTCGGGCTTTTGGTTCATCCTCTTTATTCTATTGGCGGGCTTTGCCTTTGCGGTGATGCCTCTGGTCGCCACTGCCTCGGGGCAGGGCGACAGCACCACGGTGCGCCGTGCGACGCGGATGGCGATTTGGCTGTCGGTGATGGCCGCCGTGCTGATCTATCCGATCTTTGGATTTTCCGACGACATACTTATGGCGCTGGGCCAACAGCCGCATATCGCGGCCCAAGCCCGGCCCTATCTGGCCGTCGCCGGGATCGAGATGATCCCCGCGCTGATCGTCGCCGTGTTCCGCAGCTATTTCTCCGCGCTCGAACGTACCCGTGTGGTGTTGTTCGCGGTGATCGGCGCTGTGATCTTGAACGCGGGGCTGAATTACTTGCTCATCTTCGGCAACTTCGGTGCGCCGGAATTGGGCGTTCTGGGATCGGCCATTGCCTCTCTAATCGTCAGCACCGTCATGATGCTGGTTCTGGCCCTCTATGCCGCCAAGGCGACGCCGGAAAACGATCTCTTTCGCAACCCGTTCAAACCGGATTGGGCGATGTTTGCCACCGTGTTTAAAATGGGCGTGCCGATTGGCCTGACCTCTTTGGCCGAAGTGGGGCTTTTCAATGCCGCCGCCCTTATGATGGGTTGGATCGGCACGGCAACGCTCGCGGCGCATGGCATCGTGCTACAGCTTGCGGCGATTGCCTTTATGACCCAGATCGGCCTGTCGCAGGCGGGGACGATCCGGGCCGGCAATGCCATGGGACGCGGCGATGAGGCGGACCTGCGCAAAGGCGCTTTGGTCGTCGTCGTCCTGTCGCTGATCATGGCGGCCATTGCGGCGCTCTCGTTCCTGGTGTTCCCGGAATTCCTGATGGGGCTGTTCCTCGCCCCGGACGAGCCCGCGCGCGATGAGGTTCTGGCCATTGGCGGCATGTTGATGGTACTCGCCGCCACTTTGCAATTCTCTGATGGCGGTCAGGTCGTGGCGCTGTCTCTTCTGCGCGGCCTGCATGACACGGCGGTGCCGATGTGGCTTGCCGCGCTCAGCTATTGGGGGCTTGGGATGCCCGCCGCTTATCTCTTTGGCTTCGTGCTGGATTGGGGCGCAGAGGGCGTTTGGATGGGCTTTGTCTTTGGCTTGACGATGGCCTGGGCGACGATGAGTTATCGGTTCTGGATGAAGAAATCGCGGCTCTCGCCGCCCGCCTGACCCTGTCGGACCTCAGTCCTTGTTCAACAAACGGTCAGCCTTCTTGCGCACCAAAACCGTGCGCAGGTCATGCATCGCCAGCAATAGCGCATCGGTGACATTTTCCAGTTGATCGTCCGTGGCCCGCGTCTGCGCCCAATGCGCCGTCAGGTTCAGGTAATCGACAGCGCGGTGGATGTCGTCGATGTCGCGTTGCGCCAAAAGCGCGACGCGTTCGGCCAGCCAATCTTCGATGACTTTCAAATCACCGGGCGTCAATTCGCGCCCGCCATGCGGTTTGATCTCCCCGTTTTTGACGTTCACCACCGCGATTTGATCCATCTCGATCCGGCGTTGCCGGTTTTCCGTGTCCACGCGGAACACAAAGGCGCCGTTCTCACGGACACGGAAGTAATATTCGGGAAGATCGACGCTCATGCGGCTAGGTCCGTTTCATCCAGCACGCGCCACAGCGATCCATCCTCATCGACGAGGGCGAACATGCGCGGGGCGGTGTCGAGTTTGAAAATCTCGGTGAGGCGTGGCGCGGCGGTTTGATCCTTTGGCAGGCCGGCCTCGGAAAACTGCGCGTGCAGTGCCTCGATGTCATCCGAGCGCAGGCAGGCGGAGAACCAGCTGGTTTTCGGGTCCAGCTCAGGGTGCGGAAAGAACTCCACCTGCGTGCCGCCAAGGCCCATGATCATCCAGCCCTCATTCCGAAACCGCGTCTCAAAGCCGAGGCGCGTGTAGAATGCCTCGGTCTTGTTGAAATCGCGCGCAGGCAGGTTGGCCGTGATCACCTCGGTCATGTCAGCCCTTTGCAAAACGCCTGAATGCGGGTGCAGGCTTCTTTGAGCGCTTCGTCCGAGGTGGCGTAAGACACGCGGAAGTTCGGCGACAGGCCAAAGGCCGCGCCAAAGACCACGGCGACGCCGTTTTCTTCGAGAAGAGCGGTCGCGAACTCTTCGTCATTCTCGATCTTCGCACCGCTTGCGGAGGTCTTGCCGAGACAGCCGGAGATGTCCGGGTAGACGTAGAATGCGCCTTCGGGCGTCGGGCAGGTGATGCCCTCGGCGGCGTTCAGCATCTCGACCACCAGATTGCGACGACGCACGAAGGCCTCGTTGTTCTCGGCGATGAACTCTTGCGGGCCATTGAGCGCTTCGATGGCGGCATATTGCGAGATCGAACAGGGGTTCGAGGTGGATTGCGACTGCACTTTGCGCATCGCGGCGATCAGCTCAACCGGACCTGCCGCATAGCCGATCCGCCAGCCGGTCATCGCATAGGCTTTGGACACGCCGTTCACGGTCAAAGTGCGGTCATAAAGCCCCGGCTCGATCTCGGCTGGGGTGCAGAATTCGAAGCCGTCAAAGGCGAGGTGTTCATACATATCGTCCGACATCACCCAGACATGCGGGTGTTTCATCAAGACATCCGTGAGCGCCTTAAGCTCCGCTTTCGAATAGCCCGCGCCCGTCGGGTTGGACGGCGAGTTGAAGATGAACCATTTGGTCTTCGGTGTGATGGCGGCGTCGAGTTGTTCTGCGGTGATCTTGAAGGCGTTCTCGAGCTTGCCTTCGATGGCGACCGGCGTGCCGCCCGCGAGCAAAACCATATCCGGGTAGGACACCCAATAGGGCGCCGGGATGATCACTTCGTCGCCGGGGTTCAGCGTCGCCACCAGCGCGTTGAACAGCACCTGCTTGCCGCCGCCCGACACGGAGACTTGCGCGGGCGTGTAATCGAGATTGTTGTCGCGCTTGAACTTCTCGCAGATCGCGGCTTTCAGCTCCGGCAACCCGTCGACGGCGGTGTATTTCGTCTTGCCCTCTTCGATGGCGCGGATGCCTGCGGCTTTGATGTTGGCGGGCGTGTCGAAATCCGGCTCGCCTGCGCCCAGCCCGATCACATCCTTGCCCGCGTCCTTGAGCTCGCGCGCCTTATTGGTGACGGCGATGGTGGGGGAGGGTTTTACACGGGAGAGGGTCTCGGAAAGAAAGGGCATGGCATGAGTCCATTTGCGTTAGATCGCCGTAGTGATAACGTCAAAAACCGCCCCGCGCCAAGACGTCCCTTGCGATAATCCCGCGATGGGTGCAAAAAGCCTCTTGATCGTGAGGGAGCCTGACATGACCGAGACCATCGACATTCGCCGCAAGCGTCTGAAAATCCGTGCTTGGCGGCGTGGAATCAAAGAGATGGACCTGTTGATCGGCGGCTATGCGGATGCGCATCTGGCCTCTATGGATGAGGCGCAGCTCGATGAGTTCGAGCAACTGATGGACGAGCACGATCAGGATCTCTTGTCCTATGCAACCGGGCTGAAACCCGTGCCGGAGCATTTGAAGCCGATGCTCGACAAGGTGATCGCCGATGCGGATCACGCGTCCTGGGGCGTGAAGGGTTGAGAGGCCTCTAAAGGTTACCAAACCCTTGCCAGACCGTGCGCTCGAGTAAGGCAATTTTTCGATCAATTTGCATCGATTGCAAAAATCTCAGCTGTTTAACTGAATTTTGGGAAATTGCGGTCAATCTCCTCTGTGAAAAAGCCATTGGCGGAGTAACAGATGAGCATGCATTCAGCATTCGTAAAACCGGTCGAGACCCCCTTTATGTCTCAATATCTTGAGGCATTGTCCCTCGTGGAGCGGCTTCATCGCCTGCTTCTCGATGTGATCAAGGATGAATTCGAACGGGTCGGTATTCTTGAAATCAACGCGGTTCAGGCGCTTTTGCTCTTTAACGTGGGCGAGAATGAGGTGACCGCCGGTGAATTGAAAACGCGCGGCTATTATCAGGGCTCGAACGTGTCGTATAACCTCAAGAAACTGGTCGATATGGGCTATATGCACCATCAACGCTGTGAGATCGACCGTCGCTCCGTGCGCGTCAAGCTGACCGACAAGGGCAACCATGTGCGCGTCACGGTCGCTGACCTTTTCTCCCGTCATGCCGAGGGGCTTCAGGGCAAAGGTGTGATTTCCTCCGAGGGGATCGAGGACATCAATACCGCGCTGCGCCGGGTTGAGCGCTATTGGGCGGATCAGATTCGCTACATTTACTAAGACTTCTGCTCTCATCCTCTGGCACTTGGCATGAAAACGCCTCCCGGATCGGGAGGCGTTTCGCATCTCAGAAGCCGTGGATCACCAGTGCCCGGTGTTTTCCATCGAGGCCCAGGGTTCAGCGGGGGCAAGGCTTTCGCCCTTTTGCAACAACTCAATCGAGATATTGTCCGGCGAACGCACAAAGGCCATATGGCCGTCGCGCGGCGGTCGGTTGATCACCACGCCAGCGTCCATCAGCTTTTGGCAGAGCGCGTAAATATTCTCGACCTCATAGGCCAGATGCCCGAAATGACGGCTGTCAGAGGGCAGCCCCTCGTCGCCATCCCAATTATACGTCAGTTCGACCGGGCATTCCGGCTGACCCTCCGGTGCCATGAAAATCAGCGAAAACCGCCCGCCTTCATGGTCGATGCGTTTGGTTTCCTTGAGCCCCAAAAGCTCGAAAAACGCCATGGTTTTCTCTAGATCCTTTACGCGGACCATCGTGTGCAAATAGCGCATGTGGCTACCTCCTGTCTGTTTCTCGCCTGAACTCTAGCCCTTTGCAGCATGAAATCCACCTCAGACAGACATGTCTCTTTGCGAATCCCCCGCAGCTCTCATTATAAGAGAGGGAACCACCATATCTTGGGGATAGAACCGTGCAGCAATACCACGACCAGCTCAAAACCATTCTGGCCCATGGGGTCGACACCACTGACCGCACCGGCACGGGGACGCGGTCCTACTTCGGGCTTCAGGCGCGTTACGATCTGGCCGATGGTTTTCCGATGGTGACCACGAAAAAGCTGCATCTGCGCTCTATCATCCATGAATTGCTGTGGTTTCTCTCCGGTGACACCAATATTCGCTATCTGAAAGACAACGGCGTTTCGATCTGGGACGAATGGGCGGATGAGAACGGCGATCTCGGGCCGGTTTACGGTGCGCAATGGCGCAAATGGCCGGGGCATGAACGCGGGCCGATTGATCAGATCGAGAACCTGCTGAGTGCAATTCAGAAATCCCCCGATTCCCGTCGCCTCATTGTTTCCGCCTGGAACCCGGCGGAGGTCGACAATATGGCGCTGCCGCCATGCCACACGCTGTGGCAGGTGAAAATTCTCGGCGGCAAGCTGCATCTCCAGCTCTATCAACGCTCCGCCGATATGTTCCTCGGCGTGCCCTTCAACATCGCTTCCTACGCGCTTTTGCTTGCCATGCTGGCGCAGGTCACGGGCTATGAGCCGGGCACTTTCGTGCATTCTATCGGTGATGCGCATATTTACACCAACCACATGGAGCAGGTGGATTTGCAACTGTCGCGCACGCCAAAAGCGCTGCCGACGCTGCGGCTGAACCCCGATGTAAAGAGCCTCTTTGATTTCAAATATGAGGACATCGAAATCCTCGATTATGACCCCGACCCGGCGATCAAAGCGCCGGTGGCCGTGTAAGGAGCGCCGCAGATGATCACGCTTATCGCCGCCCGCGACCGCAATGGGGCCATTGGCAAGGACAACACCATCCCTTGGGAGGCGCCGGAGGATTTGAAATTCTTCATGCGCGAAACCATGGGTGGCGCGGTGATCATGGGGCGGAACACTTGGGATAGCTTGCCGTTCAAGCCTTTGAAAAACCGTCTCAATATCGTGGTGTCTTCACACGGCGTCGATCACGAGCATGTCTTTGCGACGGTCGAAGAGGCAATCGCTTTTGCGAAGTCCGAAGGCCGCGCGCGTATCTATGCTATGGGCGGTTTCGGGATTTACAAAGCGATGCTGCCGCTGGCCGACCGGCTTGTGATCACCGAGGTCGATACAGAGGTCGAAGGGGCTGACACATGGTTCCCCACGTTCGATCCTGAAGAGTGGCGCGAGGTCTCTCGCATGGTCTTGCGGACGGATGCACCGCGCTGCGAGGTTGTGGAGTGGGTGCGGTAAGGACCTCGAGTCGGGTGTGATTGTTTGTGATTTGTGAACAATGGTCGGTGGGCACCACCCAATCCTTGCCGCACATCGCCCGCCGAGCTAAGCTTCTTCTAAGTTTTCAGGAGTTTGAGCCATGTTGAAGATCGCCATCACCGCCCTCATCGTGACCCTGGGCGCGAGCCCGGTTTTGGCGGCGGACACGCAGCCCTATGACCCATCGGTCAAGATTTTTGCCTATGAAAAACAGGTGGATAACTTCTGCCCCGCGGGCACCGAACCGATCCGTTACAACGGTGGGATCAGTTGCGGCACGCCCAATGCAACCGGCTACGGCGATGCGCCTATGGTGCGGCGCAGTTCCACACCGACCGTGGCAAACACGACCGACCCGAAATCTCCGAACTATCAGCCCGACACGATCTCCATGTCCGGGAGCTAAACCAGCACTGCATCTGTGCAGAGTTTTCGTAGGGTGACTGTCATCCCTGTGTTACAATGGGTGCATGAGCATCCGATCCACAGTCCTTTTCAGCGGCGTGAGTGCGATTTTGGCGGCGGTTGGTCCGAGCGCCAAAGCGCAAAGCCTTATCGGTGAGGTTCTCTGCGGCCCCAAAGCGGAGATTCACGCCAAGCTGACGCGTCAGTTTGGCGCGGTCAAGACCGGCGCGGGCCTGCGTGGGCCTGAGGCGGTGATGGAAATTTGGACCAACCCAAAATCCGGCGACTGGACGCTTGTGCAGACCTATGTCGAAGGCAACAGCTGTATTGTCGCCATGGGCGAATATTGGGAAAATCTCAACCCGACAGAGACGCCGGAGACCGCAGGCTGAGCTTCAGTCCTCGGCAATTTCTGACAGGATAAACCGGGCCACGGCTTGCCCCAAGACCTCATGGGCCGCAGCGTCGAAATGCACGCCGTCCAGATCGGAAACGGAAATCACCTCATTGGCGTCGAAAACTGCGATATCGCGGGCCTCGGCCTCGGCGCGCATGGCGTCCTGAACCGCCTGCGCTTTCTCTGCCGCGCCGATATAGGTCTCGGCCAAACAGCCCGCCGCATGGGGGCGGGGCGGCAGGATGAGGAAGGGTTCGAACCCGCCGTGCCGGGACTGCATCTCCTCTGAGAGTGCGACGTCGAGGTGAAAGCCACAGGCGGCGGCGATGTCTTCGGGCGTGGCCTCGAAATGCGCCTTGAGATCGTTGGTGCCCAGCATGATCGTCAACGCGTCAATCGGTCCGTGGCTTTCAAGCGCGGTGAACAACCCGATCCGCCCATCCATATGCGGCCCCATTTCGGGATCGGGAAAGGCGAATGTGCGCCCCGGCAGACCCTCTTCGACCACATCCCAGCCCAAGACTTCGGCCATCACCACAGGCCAGCGGCGGGTGAGGCGCGGAAGATCGGTGGGGCGGGTGCGCATCGGCTGAACGCCGTGGGTGTTGCTGTCGCCGAAGGTCAGGATCAAAGGCATCGGGGTCCCCTAAAAGAAAAGCGGCCCCGAGACTGCGCCCGGAACCGCCGACTTTCAAGATCGAAAAGCGTTAAAGCGCAACAAGTTCAGAGGCGGATGCGCGTCCGTCGCGGCCTTCACGAAGTTCGTAGCCGATCTTCATGTTGTCTGCGAGGCCGGTCATGCCAGCGCGTTCGACCGCAGAAATGTGCACGAACACATCCTTGCCGCCGTCGTCAGGTGCAATAAAGCCGTAGCCTTTGGTGGTGTTGAACCATTTCACGGTGCCAGTGGGCATATCCCCGTATCTCCTTATCGTTTCATCCGCCGCAACGTGCGACGGGCCGGTGCAGCCAGGTCTTCCAAGTCTTCCTGCTGCCCCATAAAAAGGAGCGGTCGTTCGAAAGTCAGCAGTCACGCTTTCGAGTGTGCAACACATCCGTATAAAGGCAAGCGACAAAATCGTAACACGTGGCCAAGGGCCGAAATTTGGGCAAAATGCCACCAAAACCGCCAATGAGGAGAGCGAAATGATACTGATTTACGGGATCAAGACCTGTGACACCTGCCGAAAAGCGGGCAAATCTCTGGGGGTTGAGCTGACGGATATTCGCGCAGAACCTCTGTCCAAAGAGCAGCTTGAGCGATTCTATGCCCAGTTTGGCGAGGCTTTGGTCAACACCCGCTCGACCACATGGCGCGGCCTGTCCGAAGACGAACGCACCCGCGCGCCGCTCGATCTTTTGGCGGATCACCCGACGCTGATGAAACGTCCGGTGATCGAGAAAGACGGCCAGCTTTATCTCGGTTGGGGCAAGGATGTGCAGGCCGCGCTTCTTTAATCTGTCTTCAGTAGCACCTATCTGACAGCGACAAGAGAAGGAGAGCGGAGATGCGCAACGCGGCGCTGGTGCTTGGAATTTTGGGCGGCGTGCTCGCCATGGTCGTGGGGTTTTTCAGCTTTGGCTACACCGAGGCGATTGATCGCTGGGGCGAGGTCGAGGGGCTGTTCGAACAGGTGGCGAATGTCGATCTGATCCGGGCGGCGAGTTTTCTGGCCCCGATCCTTGCCATCGCCGGCGGCGCCATGGCCCACGCCCGCGCCCTTTGGGGCGGGGTGTTGATGTGGGCCGCGGCGGGGCTGATCTATGTCGGCTTTGGCTTCAACGTCTTTACCATGTTCCCCGTGGGCTTTTGCGTCTTGGGTGGTTTACTGGCGTTGGCTGCGGGCAAACCGGACGAGGCAAAGGCGCATTTCTAACTGGGTTTCAGGCGGTTGAACAGCAGCCGGTCCAATGCGGCCCAACCGCCCCCCAGCCCGACAAGCGTGAGCAAGACCATCCCCCAAAGCGCGCGTTGGTCAAAGATCAGCGCATCGGAATGCCGGTCGAACAGCGCGCCAATGGTCGCCATGTCGAGACCATGCCCGATCACATCGGTGAGGCTTTGCACAAGGACAAAGCCGATCATGCCAAGGGCTGCCAGCCGGGTCGCGAGGCCCAGAACGATCAGCAGCGGCAAGAGGAATTCGGCATAGGTTCCCGCCATGATCACCAGCCACTCAAAAGCGCCGAAACCCGAGATGTCATAGCCTGCGGCCTCCATTTTGCGTGGAAAAATCTGCGCATAGGCGTTGAAGGATGGGGTTAGAGGCCCCTCCAATTTGGTCAGCGCCGAGGCCCAGAAATAGCGCAAGAGCACGGCGGCAAAGGTGAAACGTGCCAGCAGGGGCAGGGCGTTTATGGCGCTCGCGTTGATCCGGTCTAACTTGGTTGCGAACATATCGTTAAACATCGTGCTCCCCCTCCAGAATGTCGATGATGGCGCCGCCTTTCAAAAGCGTGCCGAGAAATTGCGAAAGATCGAGGTCCGAGGGCGCCAGCTCAGCGGCATTCGCGAGCGCCATACCGTCCCGCAATGCATCAAGCACCGCGATTGTGCCGGGCGGAAAGGCGGTGGCGATCGGGTCATAGGCCGGACGCGTGATCAGTACATCTTCCGCTCCGCCGGACGGTCTGTCGCCGTCCAAGGCAAAGCGGCGCAATTTGGTGACGGGATAGGCGCTTGCGAACCAGATGACGGTCGGCGCGAGCACGACGTGACGGGTGAACAACAAGGGATCGGAGAACTCTGCGGCAGGGACGGGACGCGTGTCGGCGGCATGATAACTTTGGCGCAGCGCATATTCGAGACGTGCCACATCGGCGAGATAGGGCAGGCGAGATGCCGGGGCGAAATCGTCTATAAATTCTGCGAAATCAGCACCATAAAGCGGCAGGATCGGTGTTTTCGGCGGATGTGTACGGACATATTCGCCGGTCATGGCATCGAAAAACGCGTCGCCAACGAGGGATTTCACCGCCGGATAAGAGGCGGCGATGGCCTCTTTCAACCCAACGATGATGTTGTTGCGATAGACGTCGAAGCGCCTCTGTGCGGGGGCGCCCGACGGGGTGATAAGGCCCGCTGGGATCGGGGCCTCGGGGGCAAGCGCGGCTTGGAGGAACTCCTGTTGTTTCATGCCAGCACCTGTTCGAGACGGAGCGCCGCGCGGGCGGCCTCAGAGGCCAGAACCTCCCACTCGGGCACATCCGTGTCCCATTCAATGAGCGTCGGTTTCGGCCCGGCTGTGGCCAGCGCATAGGTGTAAAGATGCCAGACCGGATCGGCGACCTCGCGGCCGTGGTTGTCAATCAAAAGAGGCGTGCCGTCTTCGTCCTGATCCTCATCGTGACCGCCAAGGTGGATTTCCCCCACGGCCTCATGCGGGAAAGCGTCGATATAGTCATAGGCGTCGATCCGCAGGTTGTTGGCGGAGACGAAAACATTGTTCACATCAAGCAAAAGCCCGCAGCCGGTGCGTTTTACCACGGCCCGAAGGAATTCGACCTCGCCATAGGTGCTTTCCGCGAAGGCGAGATAGGAGGAGGGGTTTTCCAAGAGCATCTGTCGTCCGAGAGTGCTTTGCACTTCGTCGATATGATCGCAGACGCGGGCGAGGGTTTTGGCGGTGTAGGGCAGGGGCAGAAGGTCGTTGAAATAACCGCTATGTGGCCCGGTGTCATGCGTCGACCAGGCGAGATGTTCGGAGAAAGAGGTGGGGCTGATCTCGTCGATGAGATGTTTCAGCCGGGCGAGGTGATCCGGGTCAAGTCGCCCCTCGCCGCCAATGGAAAGCCCCACACCATGCACGGAAATCGGAAACCGATCCGAGAGCGCGCGCAGCTGTGCCATCGGGCGACCGCCCGCGGCGCCTTTTTCGCCCATGTAGTTTTCTGCATGGATTTCGAGCCATTTCACCGGGTGTTTCCCCTCGGAAATGTTCGAAAAGTGCTTGGATTTATATCCCACGCCGACGCCCATCGGCAGTTGTTTTGTCTGGTCCAACATCGAAGCCTCCTGCAGATTTTCGAAAATTGACCCGGCGCATGTGGTCCGTCACGCGCCGGGCCAAACCGCTTAGCTGTCCATCGGCAGGTCGCGGTCGAGCGCTTCGAGCGAGCCCATGCGTTCGGTGCCGTCCATCATGGCCGGAAGCTCGATGTCGGCGCAGGTGCCAGCGGGCACCAGCGTCCAGGCATTGCCCTGGTAGTCGACTTTCGAGGTGCCGGCACAGGTGGTGCCCGGACCCGCCGCGCAGCCGTTTTCACCGGCCAGCGCCACGCCGAAGCATTTTTCCTGTTCTTCCGCAGAAGCGGCGCCTGCGATGGAGAGGGCTGCGGTCATGGCGCCAAGCAGCGCGAGGGTTTTCGATTGAGTGCTCATTGGGTGTGTCTCCCGTTAGGTTCATGCGTTTCCGCCGTCAGTGGCGGTGAGCACAGATTGGCCGAGCGAGGCGGTCACAGGCCATTCACGGGGACGTCACCTGACGCGTGTGTCAGGGGCTGAAACAAACGGGTTTGTGATTTGATCCGGTGGCGAAACTGGTCCGTGACGCCCGCATTCAAACTCTGGAATTTCTCCGAAATGTCTATTTTGAGCGTGTACTCAAGTATTTATCGGCCAGAATCCGCCGATTTGCACCTGTAACAATTCTCACGCAAAAAGCCATGTCGCGTGTGCCGCAATGCAAAAGGCCCCCGAAACGGGGGCCTTTTCGTTTCAGATATGTCTGAATTATTTCAAGTCGGGCGCGAGTGCGGCGTCTTTCAGCTCAGCCACGATGTCCGCAAGTGACATCATCGCGGTCTGTTTTTCGCCCAAACGGCGCACGGAGACCGTTTTGTCTTCGACCTCGCGGGCACCGACCGCCAGAATCACCGGCACTTTGGCGAGGCTGTGTTCGCGGACCTTATAGTTGATCTTCTCGTTGCGCGTGTCGGCTTCGGCGCGGACACCGGCGGCTTTGAGGGCGGCCACGACCTCGGCGGCGTAGTCATCCGCCTCGGAGACGATGGTGGTCACAACGACCTGACGCGGCGCGAGCCAGAAGGGCAATTTGCCCGCGTGCTCTTCGATCAGAATGCCGATGAAGCGCTCGAAAGAGCCCACAACGGCGCGGTGCAACATGATCGGACGGTGTTTCGCCCCGTCCTGACCGATGTAGCTGGCGTCCAGACGCTCCGGCAGGTTCGGGTCGACTTGCAGCGTGCCACATTGCCATTCGCGGCCGATGGCATCGGTCAACACGAACTCAAGCTTCGGGCCATAAAATGCCCCTTCGCCTTCCTGAATCTCATAGTCGTAACCGGCCGCCTTACAGGCGTTGCCGAGAGATTCTTCGGAGTGATCCCAGCTTTCTTCGGACCCGATGCGTTTTTCGGGACGGGTGGAGAGCTTGATCGACCAGTCGTTGAACCCGAGATCGGCGTAGATTTTCGCGAGGAACTCGATGAACTTCTTGGTTTCCGCTTCGATGTGCTTCTCTTCGCAGAAGATATGCGCGTCGTCTTGCGTAAACCCACGCACCCGCATGATGCCGTGCAGCGCGCCTGAGGGTTCATAGCGGTTGCACGAGCCAAATTCGGCCATGCGCAGCGGCAGGTCGCGGTAGCTTTTGAGGCCTTGATTGAACACCTGCACGTGACAGGGGCAGTTCATCGGTTTCAGGGCGTTGACGGTCTTTTCGCGCGCATGTTCCTCGTCCACTTCGACGATGAACATGTTTTCCTGATAGTTGTCCCAATGGCCCGAGGCTTCCCAGAGCTTGCGGTTCACCACCTGCGGCGTGTTCACCTCGACATAGCCATCGCGGTCTTGTTGGCGGCGCATGTAGTCCTGCAGCGTGGTGTAAATCTTCCAGCCGTTCGGATGCCAGAAAATCTGCCCCGGCGCCTCTTCCTGCATGTGAAAGAGGTCCATCTCTTTGCCCAGCTTGCGGTGATCGCGCTTGGCGGCCTCTTCCATCATCAATTCCCAGGCCTTCAGATCCTTGCGGTTCTTGAAGGCCACACCATAGATGCGCTGCAACATCGGGCGCGAGCTGTCGCCCAGCCAATAGGCCCCCGCCACATGGGTCAGTTTGAACGCATCTGCGGGCACTTGGCCGGTGTGCTGAAGGTGCGGACCCCGGCAGAGATCCTGCCAGTCGCCATGCCAATACATCCGCAAATCCTCGCCTTCGGGAATGCGGTTTACCAGCTCGATTTTGAACGGCTCGCCCTTGGCATTGTAATAGTCAATCGCCTCATCGCGGCCCCACACTTCGGTCTTCACCGGCTCGCGGGCGTTGATGATGTCCTTCATCTTCGCCTCGATCGCGCCGAGGTCTTCGGGCGTAAACGGCTCTGCGCGGTCGAAGTCATAGAACCAGCCGTTGTCACGCACCGGGCCGATGGTCACTTTGACATCGGGCCAAAGCTCCTGCACCGCGCGCGCCATGATATGCGCAAGGTCATGCCGGATCAGTTCGAGCGCAGGTTCATCGTCCTGCATGGTGTGGATGGCGATTTGCGCGTCCGCGTTGATCGGCCACTGGAGGTCCCAGTGCTGACCGTTGACGGACGCGGAGATCGCTTTCTTCGCAAGGCTGTTCGAAATGCTTGCGGCCACATCGGCAGGGGTCACGCCAGCGTTAAACTCGCGCGAATTGCCATCGGGGAATGTGAGAGAAATCGGTGCCATGTTCGGCTCTCCTCGTCGGTTTGGCGCCTACCAAGCGCCCGGTTGCGGGTATATCAGTGCGCCGTTTCTTGCGCGCAGGAGGCGTATTGTCAATTGCAAAGGGGCTGTGCCCTCAGATTGCTATTCAAACGAGCTTGAATGCCGTCTCGTCATCGGGGAAGCTCGGGCAAAATGAGGAGGGCGCGTGGGATGCGGCATTACGATGAAATCCTGGCGATTGCGGCAGAGCGCAAAGGCGGTGTCGAGGCGGTTCTGAGCCATGTGCACAGACCGAAAACGCCCGAAGAGCTTCAGACCATTCCCGAGGATCGCTGGCTGTCGGAAATGACGCGGCATATTTTCCAGACCGGGCTGTCTTGGGGCACGGTCGATAAGAAATGGCCGGGGATCGAGGAGGCGTTTCACGGTTTTGACGTGGCCCGCATCGCGCATATGTCCGAAGACTGGTTCGATGATCTGCTCAAAGACACACGGATTATTCGTTCGGGCGCCAAGGTGCGCGCCATCCAAGAGAACGCCGAATTTATCCTGCGCGCAAATACGGAGCGCGGCGGTTTTGCCCATGTGATCGCCACATGGCCTGCGGAAACCTATATGGATTTGCTCGATTGGTTGAAGACAGACGGCGCGCGTCTGGGCGGCAATACGGGCGCCTATATGTTGCGGATGATGGGGCGGGATGGCTTCATGTTGACCCATGATGTCGTGGCGCGGCTGATCGCTGAGGGCGTGATCGACAAGGCGCCGTCATCAAAAGCGGCGCGGCGTGCGGTGCAGGAGGCGTTCAACACATGGCGTGCGCAATCCGGCGAGACGTTCAACACGATCTCAAGCGTTCTGGCGCAAAGCATTGACGCCTGAGGGGCGCATGAGGGTACAGGACAGGGCGGGGGTTGGCATTGCGGCCTCGGGCCTTATGTTAGGCGAAATCTTTGCAGGAGCCCAACATGACCGATTATCTCGACACCCCCTCCGGCCGCCGCATTGCCTACAATCGCCTCGAAGGCGAGGGCACGGGCGTCGTGTTTCTGGGCGGGTTCATGTCGGATATGGCGGGCACCAAAGCCGTGGCGCTTGAACAATGGGCGGCGGCGCAGGGCCGGCCTTTTTTGCGTTTCGATTACTCGGGTCATGGCGAAAGCGCCGGCGCGTTCCGTGACGGCTGCATCGGCGATTGGGCGGAGGATGCGCAAGCGGTGATAGAAGCACTCACCGAAGGCCCGCAAGTGCTCGTCGGCTCCTCCATGGGCGGCTGGATTTCGCTGTTGATGTGCCAAGGTATCCCCGCGCGTGTCGGCGGCCTTGTGACCATTGCTGCTGCCCCTGACTTTACCGAAGACGGGTTCTGGGCTGGGTTCGATGAGACACAGCGTCAGGCACTTATGGACGAAGGCGTCGTCATGGTGCCATCCGACTATGCCGAGCCCTATCCGATCACCCGGCGCCTCATCGAGGACGGTCGCGACCAATTGATCCTGCGCAGCCCGCTGGCGCTGCCCTTACCGGTGCGCTTTTTGCAAGGCACGGCAGACACTTCGGTATCGGTCGAGACCGCGATGCAGCTCTTCGATCATGCGGTGGGCGAGGACATTCGCCTCACGCTGGTCAAAGGCGCGGATCATTCTTTCTCCACCGTCGAGTGTCTCAAAGTGATCGAAGCCGCGATCTTTGATGTGCTGGCCCGGATTTGAACGGATATGTGATCTCACCAGCGCTTGACCCTCTGTCCCGCGGCATGTGAGAAAAATGCAAGTTTTCCTGTGGATTGATCTATGACCGAGAGCCTCGTTCTGCTGCCCGGATTTCTGGCCGATGGCCGTGTGTTCGCCGATCAGATCATCGATCTGAGCCGGCACCATGCGGTGATGGTCGCGCCTTTGCTGGGCGAGAGCCTCACCGAGATGGCCGATGCAGTGTTGGCCGTGGCACCGCCGAAATTCGCGGTGGCGGGGCATGATCTGGGCGCCTCTGTCGCGACCGAAATTCTGCGCCGCGCGCCGGGCCGGGTGAGCCGTATTGCGCTGATCTCCGGCTCTGCCCAGGCCGAGCCACCAAATGCCGCCGCCGCCCGCGAGCCTCGGATGATCAAGGCCAAGACGGGCCGTTTTGGCGAAGTGCTGTGGGAAGAACTGCCCACGACCGCGCTGTTCGAGACCCCCCATCGCAACGCCATTCGTGATCATTGGCTCGAGATGGCGATGGAGGCGGGGCTTGAGAGCTATTTGCGCCAATCGCGCATTATGCAACGTCGCCCGGACCACCAAAACGTCCTGCGCCGTGCGCGCATTCCGGCGCTGGTGATCGGCGGCGCCGCTGACACGATCTGTCCGCCTCGGCGTCAGGATTTCATCGCCCAGCTCATGCCGCGCGCGGAGCTTGTGCTGATCGAGAAGGCCGGGCATCTGCCGATGCTGGAAGCTCCGCAGAGCGTGTCGCGCGCGCTCAAAACCTGGCTGGAGGCCGAGGCGCCCTTCGTGCTGCGCTGATTTCCTTTGCTGGAGAAATACTCAAAGAAACGGCGCCACTTGGGCGCCGTCTTTTTATCCTGCTTTCGCTTCGGTATCCTTGCCCGCCACAACCCGTGGGCCTGAGTTGGCGTCAATGAAATCGAGCACCAGCGGCCGGATGTTGTTGCGCCAGCTTTTGCCTGCGAAAATCCCGTAATGCCCGGCGCCCGGTTCGAGATGCGCGGCCTTCTTGCTGTCGGGGAGACCAGTGCAGAGATCCAAGGCGGCAACACATTGGCCCGGCGCGGAGATGTCGTCATTCTCGCCTTCGACGGTTTTCACGGCCACGTCGGTGATCTTGCCGATGTCGACTTTTTTGCCAGCGACGGTGAATTCGTTCTTCGCGATCTCGAGGCCTTTGAAAATGCGTTCGACGGTCGAGAGGTAGAATTCGCCGGTCATATCCATAACGGCGAGATATTCGTCGTAGAATTTGTTGTGGCGGTCATGTTCGCCCGCCTCGCCCTTGGCAACGCGCGAGATCTGGTCTGCGAAGGCCTGAGAGTGGTTTTCCATGTTCATCGCGATGAAAGAGCTGAGCTGCAAGAGGCCCGGATAGACCTTGCGGCCCACGCCTTTGTATTTGTAGCCGACACGCTGGATCATCGAATTTTCGAGCTGGCCCATGGTGACGCGGTTGCCGAAATCCGTGACTTCGGTCGGCGTCGCGTCCGGGTCGATCGGGCCGCCGATCAGCGTCAGGGAGCGCGGCTGGGCCTTCGGGTCTTCTTCCGCGAGATAGGCGGTGGCGGCAAGCGTCAGAGGCGCCGGTTGGCAGACGGCGATCACATGGGTGTTCGGGCCCAGATGTTTCATGAAGTCGACGAGGTAGAGGGTGTAATCCTCGACATCGAATTTGCCCTCGGAGACAGGAATGTCACGGGCGTTGTGCCAGTCGGTGATATAAACCTCGCAATCAGGCAAAAGCGAAATGACGGTCGAGCGCAAAAGCGTGGCGTAGTGACCCGACATCGGCGCGACCAAAAGCACGCGGCGTTTCATCTCCTCACGGCCCTGCACGTTGAAGTGGATCAGATCGCCAAAGGCGCGGGCCACCTCGACATTGATGTCGACCAGATGATCGCGCCCGTCCTCGCCGACCACCGAGCCGATGCCCCAGTCGGGTTTGGTGACCATGCGCGAAAACGCGCGCTCCGTCACCTGACCCCAGGCCGCGAGCCATTGAATGCCGGGATTGGGCATCATCGCCACCGCCGGATAAGAGCCAAAGGCCTGAGCCGTGGCGCCCAGCCATTGGTTGGTGTTGCGGATCGTTTCCATCAGATCGTAGGTAGCCATGTAGCGCATGTGGGCCTCCTGTGTGTGATACAGGCCTGACCTCTGGGTGTGCGCGTCGCAATCTGCGGCTTCGTCTTCCCACAGGACAAGTCTGTCGCTATCGTAACTCATATAGTCTTACAGTATTTTAAGATGCTGCAAGTGCAAAAAATTGGGGAGGTTGCGCAATGGCTCGGGATGGAGAGGTCAAAACGCAGGAAAAACAACAGGATTTGGACAAGCTCAACGAGAATATTGTCAAAATCGAAGAGCTTTCCGCGCGACTTGTTGCTGCGTTGGCACAGAAAAAGCCGATTCCTCCCGCGCTTCAGGGGCCCAGTCAGGAGCTTTTTCTCAAGGCCGCTAGCGCCTATATGGCCGAAATGATGAACAACCCGGCCCGGGTGATCGAGCATCAGGTGAGCCATTGGGGCAAGACGCTCAAGCATTACGTCGACGCGCAGCAGAGGCTCAGCCATGGCGATCTGACGCCGCCGTCCGACGAGACGCCGAAAGATCGCCGGTTTCAGAACCCGCTGTGGCAGAGCAACCCCTATTTCAACTTTCTCAAACAGCAATACATGATGAACGCCGAGGCGATGGAAAACGCCGTCACCGATCTCGAGGGGTTGGACGCGCGGGATCGCAGGCGGGTGGATTATTTTACCCGGCAGATCATCGATATGATGTCGCCGACGAATTTCCTCGCGACCAACCCGGACGCTTTGCAGCACGCGCTGGAGACCGATGGCGAGAGCCTTGTGAAGGGCTTGGAGAATCTCGTGCGCGATCTGGAAGATCACCATGGCGAGATGATCGTGAACCTCGCCGACAAGGACGCTTTCGAGGTCGGCCGGAACATCGGCACCTCGAAAGGGTCGGTGGTGTTTCGCAACCGGATGTTCGAGCTGATCCAATATGCGCCGCTGACCGAAGAGGTGCATAAGACGCCGCTTTTGATCTTTCCGCCCTGGATCAACAAATTCTACATTCTCGATCTGCGCGAACAGAATTCGCTGATCAAATGGATCACGGAACAGGGCTACACGGTTTTCATCGTCTCCTGGATCAACCCGAATGAGGGCTATGCCGATGTGGGCATGGATGACTATGTCGAGGAGGGGTTCCTGACCGCCATCGAACAGGTCAAAAAGATCACGGCTGAGCCAAAGATCAACGTGATCGGCTATTGCATCGCGGGAACGACCCTGTCGATCACGCTGGGCCTGATGAAAGAGCGTGGTGACACCTCGGTGAAATCCGCGACCTTCTTTACGACGCTCACGGATTTCTCCGATCAGGGCGAGGTGGGCGTGTTCCTTGATGACGATTTCGTCGATGGGATCGAGGCAGAGGCCAAGCGCACCGGTCTGATGAAGTCGCTCTATATGAACCGGACGTTTTCCTATCTGCGCTCCAACGACCTGATCTATCAGCCCGCCATTCGCAGCTATATGATGGGCGAAGCGCCGCCCGCCTTTGATCTGTTGTATTGGAACGGTGACGCGACCAATCTTCCGGGCAAGATGGCGGTGCAATATCTGCGCGGCCTGTGTCAGCGCGATGAATTGGCCACGACGGGTTTTCCGATTTGCGGCACGAGGGTGCAGCTGTCGGACGTCACCGTGCCGCTTTGCGCCATCGGTTGCGAGACGGATCACATCGCGGCTTGGGACAGTTCTTATAACGGCATTCGCCAAATGGGGTCGAAGAATAAGACCTTCATTCTGTCCGAGAGCGGCCATATCGCCGGGATCGTCAATCCGCCGTCGAAAAAGAAATACGGTCATTACACCAACACGGACCTGAGCCTGCCGCCGCAAGAGTGGAAGGCTGGGGCGCAGTTCCATCAAGGCTCTTGGTGGCCACGGTGGGAGAAATGGCTGCATGCGCGGTCGGGCAAGATGATCCCTGCGCGCATTCCCGGCGATTCGGGGGCGGAGATCCTTGGTCCTGCGCCCGGGAATTACGTCAAATCCCAAGCGACGCCCTGACGTCTCTGGGCTTGCGTGATAGCAAGTGCCTGAAATCTCGATATTTCCTGTATTTTGCTGCAGTGCGGCATAAATCACTTGATTTTCTGCGCTGCGGCATGCATATTGTTTGTGCAAACGCAAGCTGAACAGACGTTCAGAGGCGCAGACCAAAGCGAAAACCCGTGCCAACCGGTAAGGGCCGATTTCGCAAAATGCCAGAAGGACTACGTGATATGGCCAAGACCGACGATTTTTCGAAGATGATGAAAGACATGATGGGCTCTTTCCCGATTGACATGTCTGCGATGCAGGAGAGCTTCAAAACCCAAGCCTCCCTTGCAGAGAAAATGTCCAAAGTGGCGATCGAAGCCGCCGAGAAATCCACTGAGATTTCCTCGAAGTGGACCAAGGAAACCCTGACCAAAGTCTCCGAAATCACCACCGTGAAAGAAGAGCCGACCGATTACACCAAGGCGATGACCGATTTCGCCTCCTCGCAAGCCGAAATGGCCGCCGAGAACATGGCCGCCTTTGCCGAAGTCGCCAAGAAAGTTCAGATGGAAACCGTCGAACTGATGCTGGCCGCTGGCAAAGACATGGGCGAAGACATGACCGCCGCTGCCAAAAAAGCGACGGATGAAATGACCAAAGCCGCGAAAAAAGCGACGGCGAAGTAAGCGTTAGACGTCAGTACGAGTAACCTCTCCGCATTTTTTCCTCCTCCCTGAAAATGTGGATCGCGAAACGGGCCTCTCTCCTCGGGGGCCCGTTTTTTTGTGGTTCGCAGGGCATATGCACGTCCTGGTTGCGTTAACATTTCTGGCCGGATTTCTTTTGCTTTTGCAGCATTGCTCGCTTAGGCTCGCTTCATTGCCAATAAAGGGAGGGGAGCCCAATATGGCCACAGATAAAAAAACTGCGGATACCTCCGGGCCGCTGCTGATCAAACGCTACGCGTCTCGGCGGCTTTATAACACGGAAACGTCGGACTACGTGACGCTCGAAGACATCGCGGGATTTATCCGCGAGGGGCGTGACGTGCAGATCGTCGATCTGAAGTCCGGCGATGACCTGACCCGTCAATATCTTTTGCAAATCATCGCGGAACACGAAAGCCGGGGCGAAAACGTGCTGCCTTTGGGCGTTCTAACCGATCTGGTGCGCAGCTACACGACCGACATTCAATCCGTCGTGCCGCAATTTCTGGCGCAAAGCTTTGACATGCTGCGTCAGGGTCAGGAGCAGATGATGCAGAATTTCGGCACGCAAATCCCGGGCTTTGAGGCGCTTCAGGCGCAGCAGGAAGCGTTCATCAAGGCGATGACCGGCGGTATGGCAAGCGGCATGGGCCAAAACTGGTCGGGGCCGAGTGCTGAGCCGGAGGAGACCAAGGAAGACCTGAGCGAGATCAAGAAACAGCTCGCCGATCTTCAGGACAAGCTGTCGAAGATGAAATAAGCGGCCCGCTTTGATACTCATGCAAACCCTGATCCCGAGGATCAGGGTTTTCTTTTTTCTGTGAAGTTTTTTGAGTATTCATGACTGCAATGAAGGCAGGAGGCAGTTGGGATGAGTGACAAGGTTGGGCGGTTGACCCTTTGGGGGGTGGAGGTGTTTCTTGCCGTGGCCGAAGAGGGGTCGGTCTCTGCCGCCGCCAAACGTTTGGGTGCCTCGCCCTCCGCCGTGTCGCAGCAAATCTCGAACCTGGAAACCGCGCTGGGCACAGAGTTGATCAACCGGCGCGAACGCCCGATGAGCCTGACGCCCGCGGGGCGCGTGCTGCGGCGTCGGGCGCAAAGTATCCTCTTGGAAGCGGCCCGCGCGCGCTCCGAGATTGCCGGGCTGGATCTGAGCCATCTGGGGCAGTTGCGCTTGGGGATGGTCGAGGATTTCGAAGCCTCCGTGACGCCGATGATGATCACGCAGATGGCGGATCAACTGACGGAGACGCGGTTCGAATTGGAGACCGGGCCCTCGCATCGCCTGCTGGATCGGTTGGAAAACCGCGCGCTCGATGTGATCGTGGCGGCGGAACTGGGCGAGAGTGCCGAGTGGTTTGAGCGGCATCCTTTGTTGCAGGACCCCTTTGTCGCGGTGGTGCCGAAGGGCCAACATGATGCGCCGGGAAAACTGCCCTTGATCCAATACACGCGCCGCCATGTGATGGGGCGCATGTTGGCGGAGCATCTGAGCAGCGAGGGGATGACGCTGACACATCGGTTCGAGTTGGACAGCTACCGCGCGATTTTAGCGATGGTGGCAGGCGGTTCGGGCTGGACGGTTCTGTCGTCTTTGGGCGTGTTGAACGCCGGGCGGTATGCCGATGAAATCGAGGCCATTCCCTTGCCGGTCGCGCCTTTGTCGCGGAAAATTTCGCTCACCGTGCGGCGCGACGGGATGTCGGAAATGGCCACCGAAATTGCCAAGCAGTTGGAGCCTTTGTTGCAGGACCAGGTCGTCGATCCGGTGGTGGCGCAATATCCGTGGCTGGGCGGTTATCTCAAGCTGTTGTAACGCAAAACGCCTCCCGCGCGGGGAGGCGTTTTCTCATTTCTCGGGGCAGGTTTACTCGGCGGCGACTTTCACCGCTTTGACCTCGGCTGCAGCGGAGATCAGCGCGTCGGCGATGAAATCGCAATCCTCTTCGGTCAACCGCGCAGGCAGGCGGGTGTCGCAGGCCTTCGACAGCATCTCGCGGGTTTTCGGAAGCTCGGGCGTCTCGCCCAGGAATTGCCAGTTCCAAAACGCACGTGCGTTGTCGGTTGAGAGGCCAAAGACCTGCACCGACACGCCACGCGCTTTCGCGGCATTCTGAAACGCAATGGCCTCTTCGCGGCTGAAATCGACGAGGTTGAATTGCAGGCTGTCGGGCGCGCGGACCTCTTTATCGAGCTTGGCGGGCACAGTCAAAAACGGCGAGCTTTCCAGACGCGCGGCGGTGTAATCGTGGTTGCGACGACCGTCGGCCACACGACGTGCAACTTCACCCAACTGCGGACGCACGAGGGTCGCGGACATGTTCGACAGGCGCGTGTTGTAGAGCGGCAGCTGGTTCTGCCATTTGGCAAAGGCCTCGGCCAGCGCATTGTCACGCTGCGGGTTGTGCTTGCCCCAATTGTGCTCATAGGCGCCAGACATGATGACGGCGCGGGCCATGACCTCGGGGTCATTGGTGATCATGATGCCACCTTCACCCGCGTTCAACAGCTTGTAGGACTGGAAGGAGAAACAGCCGATCTTGCCGATGGTGCCGATGTTCTGCCCGTCCCACACGGTACCGAGGGAGTGCGCGGCGTCTTCGATCAGCGGGATGTTTTTCGCGTCACAGGCGGCTTTGATCGCATCCATATCGGAGGTGTGGCCGCGCATGTGAGAGATCATCACGGCGTCGGCGTCTTCGACCTTGGCGTGGAAATCGTCGAGGTCGATGCGGTAGTTGTCGCCGCATTCCACGAGCACCGGTTTGCAATCGGCATGCACGATGGACGACGGCACCGCGGCAAAGGTGAAGGCGGGGATCAGGACCTTGGCGTCGCGCGGCAGGTTCAGGGCCTTCAAGGACAGGAACAGAGCAGCGGAGCAAGAGGCCACAGCGAGGGCGTATTTTGCGCCCAGCATCTCGGCGAATTCCTGTTCCAAAAGGGTCACGGGGGCGTCTTTCGCAGCCGTGTAGCGAAACAGATCGCCGGATTTCAGCAGCTGTTCGACGATGGCGCGCGCCTCTTCCGGGATCGGTTCGGCATCGTAGACATTGGGCCCGAGACTCATATTTTCACCTTTTTGAAATTCTTCTTTCGGATTTACTGTAAGTGTTCGGCGGTGAAAAATCTAGTGCTGCGCGTCTGGGGCGGCGGAATTTCGCAAAAAATTCACAAGCTGCGATGCGAAAGGATTGCGCATGAAAAAGGGGCCCGAAGGCCCCTGATTTTAGACGCGATACCCTCAGACATTGAGCAAAAGATGCTCGCGCTCCCAGGGGCTGATGACCTGAAGATAGGCATCGTTTTCGGCGCGTTTGACCTGAAGGTAGACGCGGACGAAATCCGGGCCCAAGACATCCTGCATCTGCGTGGAGCTTTCCAAAAGATCGAGCGCGCGCGACAGCGTGTCCGGGATGCCATCGGCAGATGCGTAGGCGTCCCCGATATATTCCGCGCGCGGTTCGCGACGCTCGATGAGGCCGAGATAGCCACAGGCCAGAGAGGCCGCGATCGACAGATAGGGGTTCACATCCATGCCCGGCAGACGGTTTTCGATCCGCCGTGCCTCGGGGCCAGAGATCGGCACGCGCAGCCCCGTGGTGCGGTTGTCGCGGCCCCATTCGAGGTTGATGGGGGCGGCGAAATCGCGGACGTAGCGGCGATAGCTGTTCACATAGGGCGCGTGCATGGCGATGGCGGAGGGCGTGTGATTTTGTAGCCCCGCGATGAAATGCATGAAGGCCTCGGATTCCGAGCCATCCGGGTTAGAGAAAATATTCTCGCCCGTGTTGATGTCCACGACCGAGTGGTGGATGTGCATCGCCGAGCCCGGCTCGTCCTGAATGGGTTTCGCCATGAAGGTCGCGAAACAATCGTGACGGAGCGCAGCTTCGCGGATCAGCCGTTTGAAGTAGAACATCTCATCGGCGAGCTTCACAGGATCGCCGTGCCGCAGGTTCATCTCGATCTGACCGGCGCCGCCTTCTTGCAGGATGCCGTCGATCTCGAGACCCTGCGCCTCGGCAAAGTCGTAGATGTCATCGATAATGGGCCCGTATTCGTCCACCGCCGACATGGAATAGGCCTGACGCTGGGCCGCGCGGCGACCTGTGCGACCAATCGGCGGTTCAATCGGCTGGTTGGGGTCCACGTTGCGGGCGACGAGGAAGAATTCCATCTCAGGCGCAACAATCGGGTTCCAGCCCTGATCGTGGTAAAGCTGAACCACACGTTTTAACACGTTGCGCGGGGCCGTGGGCACCATCTCGCCTTTTTGATCCAGCACATCGTGGATGACCTGAAGCGTCAGGTCCCCGGTCCAGGGCGCGGCTGTCGCGGTTTCGAAATCTGGGACCAGAACCATGTCGGGTTCGGTAAAGGGCGCATCGGCGTCATCGACCCAATCGCCGTTGATGGCCTGAAGGAAAATCGAGTTCGGTAGGTAAAAATGCGTCTGTTTGGCGAATTTCGCGGCGGGCATGGCCTTGCCTCGTGCGATGCCGGACAGATCGGCGACGATACATTCCACCTCATCGAGCCTGCGCCCGTCGAGATATTCCAAAGCGGCTTCGGGCAGTTGGTCGAGAAACTCCATCAGATCAGGGCCTCCCGCCCTTGTTCGAGAAACGCGGCCATGAGATCGGCGAAGCGTTTGTCATCGGTCGGTTTGTCGTTTTCATCTTTCGCCCGCGCGATCAGATCGGCGGGGTAGGCGGGATCATTCGCGCGCGCCTTGAGGTAGTCGGCGATGATCGCTGGGCCAAGCTCCGGGTGCGGTTGGATGGTCAGGATGCTGTCATCATAGACCAGCGCCGCGTTGGTGCAAAAATCATTGCCGCCCAGCACTTCGGCGCCTTCGGGCAGGCGGGTGACCTGATCCTGATGCCAGGCGTTCAGGTGAATATGTCCCAAAGGCGGGATGTCATAGGCCTGCCGCCCGACGGCCCAACCGCCAGTGTATTTCTCGACCGTGCCGCCCAGAGCCTTGGCGATGATCTGATGGCCGAAGCAGATGCCCAACATCCGACGGCCAGAGGCATGGATGTCGCGGATCAGCGCCACGAGCGGTTTGATGAAAGGGTGGTCCTCATAGGCGCCGTGTTTCGAGCCGGTCAAAAGCCAAGCGTCGGCGTCCTCGGGGCCTTTCGGGAAGTCCATATGCTCGACGTCCCAATATTCATAGGAAAAATCCGGGCGATCAAACAGGCGTTTGAACATCAAAGTGAAATCCCCGTGAATTTGCGCGACGGGGTCAGGCGCGTGTCCGCATTGCAGAATGCCGAGTTTCATAAGTCACCAAAAGCGTTGGAATGGCCCGACGCTAGCGCTTCGCCGCAGGCCCGACAAGGGGGCATGCAGTGAAACGCTAGGATTTGATCAAATATCGGGAAGCCCGCTTAAACCGTGTCCAGATAGAGCTCGACCTGCTCCTCGGGCGTCAGCTCGGCCCAGTCGCGAAGCTCCTGACGTTTGGTCAGCGTCAGGTTGCGCACCAGCTCTTCGGGGAAGATGCGCTTCATCACGGGCGAGGCCGCAAAGGTGTCGATCGCGGTGCCCCAGTCGCCGGGCATTTCCGGCAGACCCTGCGCATAGGCGTTGCCGGTGATCGTAGGGGGCGCTGTCATTTCGTCCTCCATACCGATGAGCGCGGCGCCCAGAATGGCGGCGATCATCAGATGCGGGTTAACGTCTCCGCCCGACACGCGATGCTCGATGCGACGGGCCTTGTGCGAGCCGCCCGGCACACGCACGGCGGCCGTGCGATTGTCATAGCCCCAACAAATCCGCGTCGGCGCATGGGCGCCCGGCACGAGACGGTCGTAGGAATTGCCATGGGGCGCGAACAGAATGGTCGAGTCCGGAATGGCGGAAAGGCAACCCGCGATGGCGTGACGCATCATATCGGTGCCCGCCGTCGAGCCATCGTCAAAAATGTTGTCGCCGTTTTCATCGAGCATCGAGAAATGGGTGTGCATGCCGTTGCCAGCGTATTCGTCATAGGGTTTCGCCATGAAAGAGGCGGCGAACCCGTGTTTGCGGGCCAGCCCCTTGACCATCAGTTTGAAAAGCCAAGCATCGTCAGCGGCTTTCAACGCGTCCGGGGAATGGGCGAGGTTGATCTCGAACTGGCCAAGACCCGCCTCGGAGATCGCGGTATCCGCCGGAATGTCCATCGCTTCGCAGGCTTCGAACAGTTCAGAGAAAAAGATGTCGAAGGCATCAAGCGCCCGCAGCGCTAGCGTTTCCGCCCCCGGACGGCGTTTGCCAGAGCGCGGAGAGCGCGGGATGCGCAGCTGACGCGAACTGTCGTCGATCAGGTAGAATTCCAACTCGGTCGCGACCACGGGGGTCAGGCCCCTGGCCTTGTAGCGCTCCAGCACGCGCGCCAACGCTTGGCGCGGATCGCCGTCAAAGGGGCTGCCATCTTCGCGGAACATCCACATCGGCAAAAGCGCGGTCGGCGCGCCCTGAAGCCACGGCAGGGGCAGAAAGCCGCGTTCGGTTGGCAAAAGCACCCCGTCCTGATCGCCGGACTCAAAGACCAGAGGGCTGTCCTCAATGTCCTCGCCCCAGATGTCGAGGTTCAGAACCGAGAGCGGAAAGCGTGTGCCTTCGGTTTCGACCTTATCGGCAAAGCGCGCCGACATGCGTTTGCCTCGGGCCTGACCGTTGAGGTCGGCGGCTGCGACGCGAATGGTTTTGACATGGGGGTTCTGGGCAAGCCAGCCGTGGGGGGAGATCATGAAAGCACACTATCTGAAGATTTGCGACATAAGCCGGGGGCGTTTTGTGCGGCCCTGCGGCAGGTGACGGTTCAGCCGTTTTCCGATCAGGCCAAAGACAGTGATGATGCAGAGTGTCACCAGCACGAAATAGCCTGCCAAAATCGGATAGGGGATGAAGGGGTTAAAGGTCTTGTCGGCAAAATAGGAGGCGTAATAGAGCGCGTCGCCTTTTTGCTGCAAGGCGGGGAAGCCGGAGAAGAACACCAGCGTGGTGGAGTGAAAGATAAAGATCGCCTCATTGGTATAGGCGGGCCAAGCAAGGCGCAGCATGGTCGGCCAGACGATCTTTTGATACCGCGGCCAGCCGGAAAAACCATAGGCATCGGCGCTTTCCAGATCGCCTTTCGGCACGGCCATGAGCGCGCCAAAGAAGATCTCTGCGGAATAGGCGGTGGTGTTGAGCCAGAGGACGATGGCGGCGCCGAACCAGGCGTCGGTGAGATTGCCGAAGATCGGAAACGCCTGTTTGAGGCTCAGGAAGAGGAAGTAGCCAAAGAAGAACTGGATGAACAAAGGAGAGCCGCGGAACACGAAGATGAACCATTCGGCGGGTTTGCGCACGGCCTTGTTCGAGGAGGCTTTCGCGAGCGCAATCGCCTGCGCCGAGAAAAAGCCCAAAAGGATCGCCAGGAGGCCGAAATAGATGTTCCACAACATGCCCGAACCGATCAGTGTCACCTGATCGCAGAGCGTGATGTCGGTCGTGGGCAAGCGGCGTTCGCCAAAGCCCAAAGAGCGGAAGGCGTAGCTTGCGATGGTCTCAGAACAGCTCATGCGCCCGCTCCCGCTTTGCGCATGGCTTCGCCTGCGGCGGTGGCCTGACCGCGAGACAGCTTTCGCGTGATGCGGCTGAGCGCGATTTCGGAGACTTTGGTGAACAGCAAGTAGAACACCAGAAGCCCAAAGAAATAATACATCCGCCAGTCGCCATGCGGGTAGTCGGTGAAGCGCGCGGTCTTGGTGCCGCCCAGCTCCTTGGCCCAGTATACGACGTCTTCGACACCCAGAAGGAACAGCAACGGCGTGGCCTTGATCAGCACCATCCAGAGGTTCGACAGACCGGGCAGGGCATAGGTCCACATCTGCGGCACCATGATACGCCAGAACGTCTGGCGCTTGGTCATACCGTAGCTTTCTGCGGTCTCGATCTGGCCATGGGGCACGGCCTTGAAACCACCTGCGATCACATTGCCGGCGAAGGCGCCAAAGACGATGGCAAAGGTCAGCACCGCCAGCGCAAAGCCGTAAATCTGGTGATAGACCTCAGGGGCGGAGTTCTGCGGCAGCTTGGCTGCGGCGCAGACGACGAAATCATTGCCCTGACGGATCGGCTGATCCCAGTCAGAACAGAGAACCTGATGGCGCATCCACTCCAGACCCTGGTCGAGCGCGATGACGAAAAACAGGAAAAACGCGATGTCCGGCACGCCGCGCACGATGGCCATATAGAGGTTAGACAGCCATTTCACGGGAACAAGATGCGACCGGGAACCTGCTGCTGCGCCAAAGCCAAACCCAAGCGCCAGAGGCGCGGTGACCGCCAAAAGCAAAAGCACCGTCCCGAAGGAGGCGTAGAAAGACATGTGCTTTCCTGTTGTCAGGTAACAGCTGAGCCAGGCAAGGCGGTCAAGCGTGTCAGGATCGGCGCAATAGGAAAAGATGGGACACCTGTTTGGCGGGGATCGGGAAAGGGCAGGGCGCGCGTTCGCGCCCCGCCCGAAATGTTACGAGATGGGGTTATTCGAAGACCGGGCTGTCTTCGCCCAGATATTCGAGGATCATCTCGTTAAGCGTGCCGTCTTCCTTCATGGAGGCGATGGCCGTGTCGAATTTGGCGCGCAGTTCCGGGTCGGATTTGCGGAAGCCCATGCCGATGCCGATGGACAGGGCGACGTCTTCCCCCACCCACATGGCGGTGCCTTCATCGACCACGGGCACGAGCGTGTCTTTGTCGGCAAAGACCGCATCCGCTTCGCCTGCGAGCATCGCGGCGAGGCTGTCTTCGAAGGACGGGAATTCCAAAAGGGTGGCGCCGGTGTCGACAACATGCTGAGACTGGATCGTCGAGGCCTGGGCCGCGATCACGCCACCCTCGAGGTCCACACCCTCAGACATGGCGGCATAGGAGGAATAGGACGGTGGGGTGTAGTTTTGGGAAAAGTCGATCTTCTCCTTGCGAGCGTCGGTGATCGACATGCCGGCGATGATGGCGTCATAGTTGCCGGACAGAAGGTTCGGGATGATCGAATCCCAGTCGTTGGTCACCCATTCGCATTCCAGTTCGGCGCGGGCGCAAAGCTCGTCGCCCAGCACGCGCTCGAAACCTCCCACTTCGCCGTTGTCGTCGATGTAGTTGTACGGAGGGTAGGCGCCCTCGGTGCCCAGACGGATGGTCTCGGCGGAGGCAGCGCCTGCCAAAAGGGCGAGGGCGGCGGCGGAAAGAAGGATGTTCTTCATGTGAAATCTCCCATTGGTAGCGCTTATGGTTAGGCCGGAACAGTCGCGCTGAGGAACTGTTTGAGCCGTTCGGATTTGGGCGCGCCAAAGAGGTCGGACGGGTGGCCCTCCTCCTCGATCAGCCCCTGATGGAGGAACACCACATGGTCGGAAATATCCGCGGCCATGCGCATGTCATGGGTCACGATGATCATCGTGCGGCCCTCTTCGGCCAGCGCCTTGATCACCTTGATCACCTCTTGTTCGAGCTCGGGGTCAAGCGCGGAGGTGGGTTCGTCGAACAACAATGCCTGCGGCTCCATGCAAAGCGCTCGGGCAATCGCCGCCCGCTGTTGCTGGCCGCCTGACATTTGCGCCGGATAAACGTCGCATTTGTCGCCGATGCCGACCTTGTCGAGATACATCCGGGCCTTTTCTTCGACCTCCTTGCGGTCACGGCCCATCACCGTGATCGGCGCTTCCATGACGTTTTGCAGGATGGTCATATGGGCCCAGAGATTGAACTGCTGGAACACCATCGACAGGTTGGTGCGGATGCGGGTGATCTGTTTGCGATCCGCCGGGCGACGGTGCAGGCCTTCGCCCTTCCAACTGATGGGTTCGCCATTGAACAGAATCTCGCCCTTCTGGCTGTCTTCCAACAGGTTGGCGCAGCGCAAAAGCGTGGATTTGCCCGACCCCGATGAGCCGATAAGCGAGGTCACATGGCCGCGGGGCGCGGTCATGGAGACGCCTTTCAACACTTCGAGGTCTCCGTAGGATTTGTGCAAATCACGGATTTCGATGACGGGCGTTTCGGAATTTGAATCTTTGGTCAGCATTGCCAAGAGTTAGGGCTAATCTTTCGGCAGATGCAACAATCATCAGCAGAATGCCGCAGCGTCCCGCCGAGTTTTTGATCAAATCTAAGGCTCTCGCCTAGGGCTTAGGCGGGTTGGGGGCGATTCAGAGAGGTGATCGCGTGCAGGTTGTTTGGAGTTTCCGGTCGCAGAGGAAGACGATTCCCCGCTGGGGACGTCTTTAAAAGCTGGCTTATAGGCTGGCCTCAACCCGTTGCCGCGCCAGCGCGCTGTCCTGATCCTTGACGCCCAAGAGGTTCGCAACCAGACGCAACAAAGCGTCCTCATCCTGATCGCGCACCCCATCGGCCAGAACGACGGACCACAGCCCCTCGATCACATGGATGCGCTCCTCATAGGGCACGGCGTCCTTGAGCGCGCGGGTGAACCGCACCGTGTCGGGGGCCTCGGATTCCAACTGTTCGGCCTCGGCACGCAACGCGGAGGCCTCAAACGGCCCAAGCTCATAGCGGGTCATCAAGAGCTTCTCGATCCGCTGCGCCTCTTCGGGGGCATAAACACCGTCAGAGCGGGCCACGCGCACCAAAAGCGCGGCCATCGCGCGGCGCGCATCACTGTCTTTGAGCGGCTGAGGCGCCGGTTGCAGCAGGGTTTTGAGAAAATCGCCAAACATAAGGGAGGATATAGGGCAGGGCGCGGGCTTGGGGAAGCCTCTGCGGGCATCACGTTCTCGCGCGCTAACACAAACGCCCGCAAGGCTGCGGGCGTTCGATCATAAGGCTCAGTATTTCCGCGGCACGTAAAGCTCCGGCGGCAACACGGCGCGCTCGTAGTCTTTCTTGTAAATCCGTTCCGGCAGATGCACATCGTCATGTTCGATCTCGTGATAATCGAACATCGACAAAAGGTGGTCGATGCAGTTCAATCGCGCGCGTTTCTTGTCGTTGCCTTCGACGATATACCACGGCGCCTCGGGGATATTGGTGCGGAAGAACGTGTCTTCCTTCGCCTTGGTGTAATCCTCCCAACGGATGCGCGATTGCAGGTCCATGGGCGAGAGTTTCCACTGTTTCATCGGGTCGTGAATGCGCATGAGGAATCGCATCTGCTGTTCCTCGTCGGTGATCGAAAACCAGTATTTGATCACCTTGATCCCGGAGCGCACCAACATGCGTTCGAATTCGGGAACGTCCTGAAAGAATTGTTCGACCTGATCTTCATCGGCAAAGCCCATGACGCGTTCGACGCCCGAACGGTTGTACCACGAGCGGTCAAACAGAACCATTTCACCCGCTGCCGGCAGGTGCGGCACGTAGCGTTGGAAATACCATTGCGATTTTTCCCGATCAGACGGCGCGGGGAGCGCCACGACGCGCACGACACGCGGATTGAGGCGCTGGGTGATGCGTTTGATCACGCCACCTTTGCCCGCCGAGTCGCGGCCTTCGAACAGCACGACGACCTTTTGGCCGGTCTCTTCCACCCAATCGTGCAGCTTGATCAACTCCGCCTGAAGCCGCAGCAACTCACGGAAATAGACCGGGCGTTCGAGCATGTCGGGATGCTCTTTCTGGTAAATCTTCTTGATTTCACGAGACAGGATGGAGTCTTCAAGCTCAATCTCCCATTCCTCGTCCAGCGTGTCCGCGAGTTCCGCTTCCAGCCAGTCCTGGGCTTCCTTGTCAAAGCTCATGATGCGCTCCTGTCTCCCATGTCTAAAACCGCGTGGCGCGGCGCAAATTCTTTGCCGCTTTAACCACTCATATATGACGGTTTCTTAATGGAAAAGGATCGGCAGCAGAGAGGCAACCAAAAGAGCGGCCATTGTCCAGTTAAACGCCACCAAACGGCGTGGATTGGTCAGAATGCGACGCATTTCCTGACCGAGCCAGGCCCAGATGGTGATCGCGGGCACGTTCATGAACATAAACCCGATGGCGACGATCCCCGCCGCGATCCATGTGGTGTCCTGCGCGTAATTGGTCTGCGCGCCGATCGCCATGATCCAGGCTTTCGGATTGACCCATTGAAAGGCAGCGGCTTGCAACAGGGTCATCGGTTTGCCGTCCGCTTCGCCCTCCTTGGGCGCGGAGGCATGGGCGATTTTCCACGCCAGCCACAGCATATAGAGCACCGCGACGACCAGCATGACCTGACGCAACAGCGGAAAGGTTTCAAAGGCTTCGGCCAGCCCCAGTCCGACGATGAACACCATTGAGGTGAACCCGAGCGTGATCCCGGTCATATGCGGCAGTGTCCGTTTCAGGCCAAAGTTGGCGCCAGAGGCCAGAAGCATCAGGTTGTTGGGTCCCGGCGTGACCGAGGTGACGAAAGCGAAAGCCAAAAGGGCGAGGAAGAGTGTCATGTCCATGGCGGCGAGATTAATCTTTCTCTTGTGCAATGGGCGTGCAAAGGTCGTGTATGAATGTAGATATTTTGCACGACATCACGGCTATGGATCAAATTGACGAAAAGATATTGCGCGAACTGGCGCGGGACGGGCGATTGAGCAATCTCGATCTGGCAGACTGTATCGGCCTGTCGCCCTCTGCCACCTCACGGCGCGTGAGCGAGTTGGAGCGTCTGGGCGTGATCCGGGGCTACCGGGCGGTGATTGATCGCGATCAGGTCGGGCAGGGGTTTCTGGCCTATATCACCGTGGGTCTGTCCGTGCACAACAAGGCCTCGCAAAAAGGCTTTGAGGCGGCGATGGAGACCGCTTTCGAGGTCAAGGAATGCCATAATATCGCGGGGGCGTTTGAATATCTTCTGCGCGTCGAGGCGGCGGATTTGAATGCCTACAAACGGTTTCACACCGAGGTTTTGGGCACGGTGCCGAATGTCGCCGCAATCACCTCTTATATCGTGATGGAAAGCCCGAAAGACCTGCGCGGGTGATCCGTTTTTATTGAGTCTTTCTTGCTGCTATGAAGGGACAGGCGTGTTAGGCCGGGGCAACAGGAGGCCTCCCCATGTATCGACCGAACAATTCCGCCATCGACGATCCAGCTATGCTGCGCCATGTGATGGCGGAGATCGGCTTTGCCGCGCTTGTCACGCCGCATGACGAGGGCATCGAGATTTCGCATGTGCCGGTGGTGGTCTATGAGGCCGCCGGCGAGACCGTGATCGAGACTCATCTGGCGCGGGCCAATGCGCATTGGAAACTGGCGGGCGCGCGATCTGTGCTGATTTTTCAAGGCCCGCAGGCCTATGTCTCGCCGTCGTTTTACCCATCGAAACAGGTGGATGGCAAAGTCGTGCCGACCTGGGCCTATATCGTGGTCCATGCCCATGGGGCGTTTGAGGCGTTCAATGACACGGAAGGGTTGGGGGCCCATCTTGAGGCGCTGACCCGCCGGCATGAGGCGGGTCGTGCGGAGCCCTGGACCGTGTCGGACGCGCCTGTGCCCTATGTGGCGGCGTTGAAACGTGGCATCGTGGGGTTGCGGTTCCGGCCAGAGCGGCTTGAGGGCAAGTGGAAGGTCAACCAGCATAAGAGCGCCGAAGATCGTCAGGGCACCTATCAGGGGCTGATGCAAGCAGGCGAGCAGGGTGTCGACCTGGCGCAGGCTTTGGCGAGCTTTTCGGCGGGGACTGCCCCTGAATGATATGGCGCGTGATCCGGCGCGCCTTTCGATTTTTGTCACGACATAGGCGTGAAATCAATTTTATCGCAATCATCCGGCGCTAAGCTGGGGTCACGTTGTTCCGTCAATGCGAAAGGTGCAGGCCATGCTTCAGGACAAAAAATCCGATCTCGACTCGGAGAAGCAAAAGAAAATTCTGAGCCGTCTGGTGAAGGTGCTCAGCGAGGAGCACCCTGAGCTCTATTACCAACCGACTGCCGAGATTGCGGGGCTGGTGATGGGGATGATCGAGGAGGGCAAAAGCCTCAATGGTGAAGAGCGGCATCTGATGCAGCGCCTGTCCTTGCGCGACATTGAGGTACTTCTGAGCCTGCATTGAAGACGAAAAAAAGGCGCCCCGAAGGACGCCTTTGTATCTTTTCCGATGCGGTTGACGATTATACCAAACGCGAATTCTCTTTCGCCGCGCGGATGAAGTCGCGGAACAGCGGCGCGGGCGCGAAGGGTTTCGATTTGAGCTCCGGGTGATATTGCACCCCGATGTACCAAGGGTGATCCGTGGCTTCGACAATCTCAGGCAGGCGCCCGTCCGGCGACATGCCGGAGAAGATCAGGCCGCATTTTTCAAGCTGTTCACGGTATTTCGTGTCCACCTCATAGCGGTGACGGTGGCGTTCCTCGATCTTGGTCGATCCGTAAATCTCGGCCACTTTCGAGCCCTCTTTGAGCGAGGCGGTGTAAGCGCCCAGACGCATGGTGCCGCCCTTGTCGTCATCGGCCTTGCGCTGCACGGTGTGGTTGCCCTGCACCCATTCCTTGAGGTGGTAAACCACCGGCTCGAAACGCTTTTTTCCGGCTTCATGGTCGAATTCCTCGGAACCGGCAGAAGGGATGCCCGCCAGATTGCGCGCCGCTTCGATCACCGCCATTTGCATGCCGAGGCAGATGCCGAGGTAGGGCACCTTGCGTTCGCGGGCGAATTGCGCCGCCTTGATCTTACCTTCCGTGCCGCGCTCGCCAAAGCCGCCGGGCACGAGGATGGCGTCAAAGCCTTCGAGATGCGGCGCGGCGTCTTCATGCTCGAAGGTTTCCGCATCGACCCACTCGACATTGACCTTCACCCGGTTGGCCATGCCGCCATGGGTGAGTGCTTCTGCGATGGATTTATAGGCGTCTTCGAGCTGGACGTATTTGCCGACGATGGCGACTTTGACCTCGCCTTCGGGGTTGAAAATCCGGTCGGCGACGTCGTGCCAAGTCGAAAGATCGGGCTTCGGCGCGGGCGCGATGCTGAATGCGTCGAGCACCGCCTGATCGAGACCTTCGCGGTGGTAGGCGAGCGGCGCCTCGTAGATGGATTTCAGATCGGGTGCTGCGATCACGTCCTCTTTGCGGACGTTACAGAACAGGGCGATCTTTTCGCGCTCTTTCTCCGGGATCGGATGTTCGGAGCGGCAGACAAGCACGTTCGGCTGCAACCCGATGGTGCGCAACTCTTTGACGGAGTGCTGCGTCGGCTTGGTCTTCAACTCGCCGGAGGCCGCGATGTAGGGCAGGAGCGTCAGGTGCATGAAGATACACTGGCCACGCGGGCGGTCTTGGGCGAACTGGCGGATGGCCTCAAAAAAGGGCAGGCCCTCGATGTCGCCCACCGTGCCGCCGATCTCGCAGAGCATGAAATCGACCTCATCATCGCCCACGGCGAGGAAGTCTTTGATCTCGTTGGTGACATGCGGAATCACCTGAATCGTCTTGCCGAGATAATCGCCGCGACGCTCTTTTTCCAACACATTGGTGTAGATGCGCCCGGAGGAGACGGAATCGGTCATGCGCGCCGAAACACCGGTGAAACGTTCGTAGTGGCCGAGGTCCAGATCGGTCTCCGCGCCATCGTCGGTGACGAAGACCTCGCCATGCTCGAACGGGCTCATCGTGCCGGGGTCGACGTTCAGATAGGGGTCCAGCTTGCGCAACCGCACCGAATAGCCACGGGCCTGCAACAAAGCGCCCAAGGCGGCAGAGGCGAGGCCTTTGCCAAGAGAAGAAACCACACCGCCGGTGATGAATACGTAGCGTGCCATGGGCTGGAGATGCTCCCGTGATAGTCCGAATTTTTGGTCTTAACGTTGCTCCAATGACCATTTGCGCCGATCTTTCGACCGGCTGGCCTCTGCTCAAAACAACGGTGTTCACGGGATTTAAGAAGTAACAGATTCGGCCACCCCGCGCAACCAAACCGCAACATGTTGAGGGGAATTCCCCCTCAACTCTCAAGGTCTTGTTAATCTTTGAAGATTAGGCCGCGCGCGGCCCAAGTGTTTCGTCTGCGGCTTAGTCGGCGCGCGGTGCGGACTGCGGCGCGTCCGAGGCGGACGGCGGCAAGAGATCAGCGCCAGACGGCAGAGCCGGTGCATCCGTGGTCGCGGGCTCTTCACCGTCGATCACAACCCCATCCATCACCGAAGAGCTTGCGGCTTCCTGGCGGGCCAGAACCGTGAGCGTGATTGAGGTGGCGATAAAACCGATGGCGAAAATCCAGGTCAGTTTGGCCAGCGCCGTCGCTGCCGCACGGCCGGTCATGACGTCGCCGCCACCGCCCATGCCAAGACCGCCACCTTCGGATCGCTGCAAAAGCACAATGCCAATGAGGCAGAGCGCGAGGATCAGGTGGATGACGAGGATGACATTTTCCATGGATCAGGCCTTTGGGGTCGTTCGATGGGGCTACTTAAGGGGTCTCATGCCATCGCGCAACCCCGAATGGAGGGGGCAAAGCCGCGTGGACTTGTCTTTCCCGTGATCCATGACATTTTGAGCGCATGAGCACCCCTTTTTCGATCCGCCCCGCCACCCTTGAAGATGCCCTGCCGATTGCCAAGGCGCAGGTCGCCGTCTGGCGTTCCGCTTATCGCGACATCCTGCCGAAGGCGCTGATAGATCGGATGACCGTGCCGGATCGTGAAAAGGGCTGGCGGCGCATCCTTGAGTCTTATGAGACCTCCGGTCGTGGTGCGGTTTTTGTCGCCGAGCAAGAGGGCAAGGTCGTGGGCTTTCTGTCCTGTGGGGATCAGCGTGACGATGCGCTCTCGGATCGGTTTTCCGGTGAAATTTCCGCGATTTATGTGGAGGCCTCGCGTCAGGGGATCGGCACGGGATTGATGGCGGCGGGCGCGCAGGCGCTTTTGGACATGGGCCATAAGACCGCCGCACTTTGGGTTCTCTCCGACAATGCGGTTGCCCGCGCTTTTTATGAGAGCTTGCAGGGGGCGCAGGTGGCGGAACGTTTGCCTGAGGATGGCCCAGAGAACAACCTGAGTGAGGTGGCTTATGGCTGGTCGGATTTGGCGGAGCTGGCGCGCGCGTAACCCGCCTCGATCTCCAACAGTCTCTGTTTGCGCCAAAGCCCGCCGCCATATCCGGTCAAAGCCCCATCCGCACCGAGCACCCGATGGCAGGGAATGAGAATCGCGATCTGGTTGGCGCCATTTGCGCGGGCGACGGCACGTGACGCCGTGGGACGGGCGATGTCTTGTGCCAGGTGGCCATAACTGCGGGTCTCCCCAGCAGGGATGGCGCGCAGGGCGTCCCAGACTTGGGCGTAAAAGTCGCTGCCGTGATAGGTGAGCGGCACGGTGAATGCGGAGCGCGTGCCGTCGAAGAACTCGGTCAACTCCTGCGCCAGTTGGTCATGCACAGGCGTGCGCCCGAACCCAAGCCGCCCCTGCGCACCCTCGGCCAATTTACGCAGCTCGGTCGGCAGTGCCTTGCGGTCCATGAATTCGAGAAGATGCAGAGTGCGCGTATCCGCCACCGCGATCATCAGCCCGAGGGCCGTGTCGATCCAGTCGATGGACAAGAGCGGATCAGAACTTAAGGAACCGGGCGCGATGCCCAAAAGCGCGCCGACACGGGCGCGAAAGGCCGAGGGGGAGGAAAACCCAGCCTCAAGTCCCGCTTCCAACACCGTGCCGCCATCGCCGATCACTTCGAACCCGCGCCGGAGCCGTTCCAGCCGTGCCATCTCCAGAAAGCTCATGCCGAAATGCCGTTTGAACGCGCGGCGCACCGTGCCCCGGTCATATCCCATCTCGGTCAAATCCGCCTCGCGCCAGCGATGATCCGGGCGGGCGTTCAGCGCGGAGAGCAGTTCTTCAATCACCGGCTCGGCATCTGTAGCGGCCTTCAAGGGCTGACAGCGTTTGCAGGGGCGAAACCCCGCCTCGATACAGGCGCCGAGTCTGTCGAACCAACGGCAATTCGATGCCTTCGGTTTGCGCGCCGGGCAGGTGAGGCGGCAAAACACGCCGGTGGAAGTCACGCCCACCCAGACGCGGCCTTCAAAGCGCGGGTCACGCGCCAAAAGCGCCTTATATAAGGTGTCGGCGTCGGGCAGTTTGAAATCGGGAAGGTCGAAGAGCGTCATGTCTCCAGCCTAGCGCAGGAAAACCTCCCTGTCCGCCGGGAAAGCGGCGTGTATTTTTCGTCCCAACGGCGGGGGACGACCCGGCATTTGATTTAATGGTTTCATCGGCCCGTATGGGTCGCTATACAGCGACGGGTTTTCATCCGATCATAAGGACTCACTATGGCTAACGTCGTCGTTGTCGGCGCCCAATGGGGTGACGAGGGAAAAGGCAAGATCGTGGACTGGCTCTCCGAGCGCGCAGATGTGATCGCGCGCTTTCAGGGCGGTCATAACGCGGGCCACACGCTCGTCATCGACGGCAAGGTCTACAAGCTGAACGCGCTGCCGTCTGGCGTGGTGCGTGGCGGCAAGCTGTCGGTCATCGGCAACGGGGTCGTGCTCGATCCTTGGCACCTCGTGAAAGAGATCGCCTCGATCCGCGAGCAGGGCGTCGAGGTCACGCCTGAGACCTTGATGATCGCGGAAAACACGCCGCTGATCTTGCCGATCCATGGCGAGCTGGACCGCGCCCGCGAAGAGGCCGCAAGCAAAGGCACCAAGATTGGCACCACCGGTCGCGGCATCGGCCCGGCTTACGAGGATAAAGTGGGCCGTCGCTCCGTCCGTGTGGCCGATCTGGCCGACGAAGAGACCCTGATCGCCCGCGTCGATCGTGCGCTTCAGCACCACGATCCGCTGCGCAAGGGCCTCGGTATTGAGCCGGTCGACCGCGAGCGTTTGATCAATGATCTCAAAGAGATCGCCAAAGAAATCCTGCCCTACGCAGCGCCCGTTTGGAAAGTGCTGAACGACAAGCGCAAAGAGGGCAAACGCATCCTCTTCGAAGGCGCCCAAGGCGCGCTTTTGGACATCGATTTCGGCACCTATCCCTTTGTGACCTCGTCAAATGTGATCGCTGGTCAGGCCGCCACCGGCGTGGGTCTTGGCCCGAATGCAATCAACTATGTGCTAGGCATCGTCAAAGCCTACACCACCCGCGTGGGCGAAGGCCCGTTCCCGACCGAGTTGAAAGATGCGGATGGTCAGCGTCTGGGCGAGCGTGGCCATGAGTTCGGCACCGTCACCGGTCGTCAGCGCCGCTGTGGCTGGTTCGACGCCGCTCTGGTGCGCCAGACCTGTGCGACTTCGGGTGTGACCGGGATTTCCTTTACCAAACTCGACGTTCTCGACGGTTTCGAGACGCTGAAAATCTGTGTCGGCTATGAGCTGGACGGCAAGACGCTCGATTATTTGCCGACTGCCGCCGAAGAACAGGCGCGCTGCACGCCGATCTACGAGGAAATGCCGGGCTGGTCCGAGTCGACCGAAGGCGCGCGTTCGTGGAACGATCTGCCGGCCAATGCGGTGAAATACGTCCGCCGCGTCGAAGAGCTGATCGAATGCCCGGTGGCCTTGCTGTCCACCAGCCCCGAGCGTGACGACACGATCCTCGTGACCGATCCTTTCGTGGATTGATCCGATGGCGCTGAGCTACAAGGCCCGGCGTCGTCTGGCGCTTTTGGTTCTGGTGCTGGGGCTGCCGGGGTACATCGTGCTGGCGGTCTCGCTCGTGAACCTGTTCGAGCGCCCGTCGATCTGGGTCGAGTTCGGCATCTATGTCGGGCTTGGCGTGCTCTGGGCCTTTCCGCTTAAGGCGATCTTCAGAGGCATCGGACAGGCCGACCCGGACGCGCCGCCACACGACGATCACACCGATTAAAGCAAAGTAATGCAAAAAGGCCGCCCCGAGGGACGGCCTTTTTCTTTGGTCTCTGTCGCGTTCAGCGCGGTTTGAACCGGGTGCTCTCCGCCACGGCGAATTGACCCCGGCTCAGTTTGCGAATCTTGCCCTGACGCAGCAGTTGTCCGAAGGAGCGCAGGCGTTCCTCGACCGGCATGTCCTCGGGCATCGCCTCTTTGGCCAGATGCATGATCTGCGGACGCGTCACGGTTTCGCGGCCTTGCACGAAATTGGAAAACGCCGTGGCGGCTTCCAACAGTTCCGGCAGGCTTTCGGCGCCCAGAGTTTCGGCAAATTCGGCAAAGCTCACGCCGGTCTCGGGCGCCTCAGACGCGATGGCATCGGCCTCGTCAAAGCTTTCCGTTTCCTGCACGGCCAAAGCGGTGCGCGACACCCGGCGCGGACGCACGGGCGTGATGTTGGCGCCACCGGGAACCTCGGTCGGCGTGTCGATCCGCTGTTCGGACACCAGCATCAGCGGCGGCAGTTGCCGACGGATTTGATGCGTGCCTTCCGGGCGGCTCGGGCGGACGACGCGGGCCAGATCTTCTTTGTAATCCATCGCTTCGTCTTCTTCGATGGTGTCGCCTTTGCCAGCTTTTTCGGCGCGAATGGCGCCGACGGCGGCCTTGAGATGCTGGATCGCGTTGCGGCGGCGGGTGTTTTCGCCCTTGGCCATTTCGCGGTCCGTTTCGTCCATCAGGCGCGACATGGAAGCGTCGGAGGCGTCGAACACATTGGCGGTGTCGGCGCTGTCATCCTCTTCGTCGCTGTCGGAAAAGAGCGCAGTGTCTTCCTCGACCTCGGCCTCTTCGGTCTCGTCCGTTTCCGCGCCGATGGCGGCGACTTCGGCCAGCTCGCGCATCAGATCGTCTTCGTCCTCAGCGTCGAGGGTGGAAGAGCCCAGTTCGCGGCGCAGCTTGGCGGCGAAATCGTCATCTGCTTCGGCGGTGTCTTCGCTGTCCGCTTCGGCTTGTTCTTCGAAATCGGCACGGCGCATTTTCACGACGCGGGCGCGCACGCGGCGCAGCGGGTCGTTGGCGGTCTCTTCCTCTTCTGCGGCGTCCTCTTCGGGGCGGGTGGCCTCGGCAATATCGGCGGCCAGATTCGGGTCCATCTCATGCAGCTCGGTGTCTGCGTCCAGAACGGGCGCCTCTTCCTCTGTGGTTTCTTCGGTCAGGGAGGACAGCACATTGCCAAGGGTTTCGTCCTCATCGGCGACAGCCTCATCCGCGTCGTCTTCAATCTCTTCGAGAGCGATGGTTTCGGCTTCGGCGGTTTCAACTTCGAGGGGCTCGACCTCAGCGGTCTCACCCTGATCTTCCGCAGCGATCTCGGCGTTCATTTCGGCGAGGATGGCCGCAGCCTCTTGAAACGGAGCGGCCGTGCTGGACAGTTCTTCGGCTTCGGCTTCGGCTTCGGCTTCGGCTTCGGCTTCGGCTTCGGCTTCGATCTCTTCCTGAGCGATCTCTTCGACCGTCTCCTCGATCACGGGTTCTTCGGTGATCTCAAGGACCTCGTCCTCAATCGTGTCAACAGAGATCTCATCGAGGGTCACCTCGACGGGCGCCTCCGCGATGATTTCGTCTTCAACGATGTCTTCGATCAGCTCTTCGGCCTCTTCGACACTGTCTTCCACCGGCTCCTGAGCCAGCGGCGCGCTGAAATTCATGGCGTCGTTCTGATCTTCGACGAAATCGGCCTGATTGCGCTGGGCGACGGCGGCGCGGATGCGTTCGAGTTTGTCGGCAATCGAGCTGCCCGCAGCCAGCGCAGGCGCGGCAGAAGGCGTGGCAGCGGGGCGGGTGACAGGCTGAGCAGCGGCCGCTTTCACATCTTCTTCGGGGGCTTTTTCGACAGTTCCCGGTGCAATCTCTTCGTTCACAGGGGCTTGGGGTGCGGCGCGAGGTGTCACGGGGGCCGGAGCGGCGTTCGCCTCGTCCTGGGGCTCCCCCATCTGGCGCAGCACAAGGCCGCCCTCCTGCACACGGGCCTCAACCCGGCGCTGGATTTCCTTTTCCGCAATAGAACTCAACATCTGCGGGTCCGGCGTCGGAGGCTCGGCCCCGAAATACCGGTCGTCGGCTGCAAGATCGCGGAAATACTCCGCGATGGACCGCATCGTATTGAAGGGATCGTCGAATCCCTCCAGCGTACAGGAGAATGTCCCATAGGATACGGTCAGAATTTTACTGTCACTTACCATGCCTAAACTCGCTTTCTGACTTGCTCAGCAGCTCCTTGTTTACCATGAATTGGTTCCAAAATCGGAACAGAACAAGGAAATGGTCGTGATCTTTTCCTGTCCAAAATGTGGCAAAGAGGTTAACCGTTTCTTATGAAAGTCAACGAACCCATTATAATTACTGAGAAAAACGTCACTTTTCTAGGGGGTGGCATAATTTGTGGCACTTTGCTGAAAAAGACACTTTCTCACGCGCCGTGTCTTGTGGCGGCGGATGGTGCGGCGGGGCAGGCGCTTTCGCTGGGGCATCGCCCTGACCGAGTCATCGGCGATTTCGACAGCCTGACGGAGGAAATGCGCGCGGAGCTTCCCGAAGAGTGCCTGATCCATGTGCCGGAACAGGACAGCACGGATTTCGAGAAATGCCTGACGCGGGTGGAGGCGCCGATGATCTTTGGCGTGGGTTTCACCGGCGCGCGGATCGATCATGAGTTGGCGGTCTATGCGACGCTGACCCGTTTTCCGAACCGACGCTGTATCATTTTGGGGACGGAAGACCTGTGTTTCATGGCGCCGCCTGAACTGGTGTTGCCGACAGAGCCGGGGCAGCGCGTGTCGCTTTTTCCGATGGCGACGGTGGCGGGACGCTCGGAGGGGCTGCGCTGGCCCATCGAAGGACTGGATTTCGCGCCGGATCGCCGGATCGGCACCTCGAATGAGGCGGTGGCGACAGAGGTGCGGCTTGAGTTTGATCAGCCGGGGATGATGGTGATTCTGCCACGTGAGAGATGCGACGCGGAGCTGGTGGCGCGGCTGATTGCGGCGCCCAAATGGCCGCTTTAGAACGCGGTTGGATCGCCGGGGACAGCGGGTTTTTGCAGGTTCACGCGCTCGCGGTGGATCAGGTAAAGCCCGGCAGCGACAATCACCGCGATGCCGAGCCAGACCACGGGCGAGGGGAAATCGCCAAAGATCAACAGCCCCGCAAGGGTTGAAAACGCCAGCTCCAGATAGGCCAGAGGCGCGATGGTGGCGGAGGGCGCGAGGGTGAGCGCGAGCGTCAGCCCCTGATGCGAGAGCGTGGCGGCAATGCCGACGCCGATGAGCCAGAGCCAGAAAATGCCCTGGGGCATCGCCGGATCGAGCGGGCCACCGGAGCCATCAAAGATGACCAGCAAAGGCAGCGCGACGATCAGGGCGGCGAGCGCCGTGGTGCTTTGCAGCGCGACCGGGTGGTAATGGCGCAGGGCGCGGGTCACCAACATGTAGCAAGAGAAAAAGAACCCGGCGGCGAGCGGCAAAAGAGCAGCGGAGCCGAAATTCAACAGGCCGGGGCGCACCACGATCAACACGCCGACAAAGCCAATCAGCGCGGCAAGGATACGGCGCGGGCCGACCTCTTCGCCAAAGAGCATCCAGCCGAGGAGGAGAATGATGAAAGGCTCGACAAAGGTGATCGCCAGCGCATCGGCCAAGGGCATGATCGAGACGGCCCAGACAAAGGCGAAAGTCGCCGCCAGCGTGAAAAGCCCACGCAGAAAAATCAGTGCCGCATCGCGGGCCGAGTGCAGCATCGGCAAACGCATCACCAAGGCGATGGGCAACAACAAAGCGCCCTGCACCAGAAACCGCGCGGCGGTGATCTGGCCGACCGCATGTTCGGCGGCGGCGAGCTTGGCAAAGACGTCGATCACCGGCGCGACGGCGCAGTAGATCAGCATCATCGCCATGCCCAGAAGCGGGCGGTCTTGTTTGGGGGAGGCGCTTTGTGTCATGCGCCCATTTGCGATGCGCGCTGTTGGGGATGCAAGCTTTGTGGCTGTGCGTCGCTGGTTTTGCGGTGAGAGGGAACGCTCACCTCACGCGTCAGGTCGGGTCAGGATATAGAGCGCGCCAATGCCGATCAAAACGGCCTGAAGACCGAGATATATCGGCGGGATGCGCAGGATCAGGGTGGGGATAAAGCTTGAGAGCATCATCGTGATCGACAGCACCTTGATCCGGCGGGGGATGGCGCCGGTTTCCTCCCAGGCGCGAATGCTGGGGCCAAAATGTCCGTGATTCAGCAACCATGCCCGCAAACGCGGCGAGCCTTTGGTGAAAAAGAATGCGGCCAGGATCAGGAAAATCGTGGTCGGCATCACGGGCAAGAACACACCGATAAAGCCCAGCACCACGCAAAGCGCGCCGAGTGTCAGATGTATGTATTTCACGATCCGGTCCGTCATGGGGAGAGCCTGACATAGGTGTCTTTCGAAATCATCTACGCCAGATGTCGCGGCTGTCCAGTTTTCATCCGAAATTGGTCGCGCTAGACCTTGATTTTGTCTGTCAAAACAGCCCGCAGGGGACTATAACTGGGGCCTATAACGGGGGGCCTGTAAGCGGCAAGATACCGCCACACCCTCAGTGAGAGACCTCAACCGGAGCCACACCATGTCCGACACGCTGTCGCCCATTGATACCGCCAAATTCGTCGCCGCGAAAAAGGCGGTGGATTATGTCGAGGACGGCATGAAGATCGGGCTGGGCACAGGTTCGACCGCCGCCTGGATGGTGCGCTGTCTGGGCGAAATGGTGCGCGAGGAGGGGCTCAATATCGTCGGCGTTCCCACGTCGTCGCGCACGGCGGAACTGGCGCGACAACAGGGGATCAAGGTGATTTCCCTCGATGAGGCGAAATGGCTCGATCTGACGATTGACGGCGCGGATGAATTCGACGCCGAGCTGAACCTGATCAAGGGCGGCGGTGGCGCATTGTTGCAGGAAAAGATTGTCGCGACGGCGTCCGATCAGATGATCGTCATCTCGGATGTCTCGAAACAGGTCGATATGCTGGGCGCCTTTCCCTTGCCCGTCGAAGTGATCCCCTTTGGCTGGCAGACGACGAAGGCGCTGGTCGAAGAAACTCTGGTCTCGATGGATGTGTTGGGTCAGCAATCGACGCTCAGGATGAATGGTGAGGCGGCCTATGTCACCGATGAGGGCAACCACATCATCGATTTGCATCTGCAACGCATCGGCAATGCGCGGCAGCTTGCGCTGGTGCTTAATCAGATCCCCGGCGTGGTGGAAAACGGCCTTTTCATCGACATTTGCGACAAGGTGATCATCGGCCATGGCGACGGGCGTGTGACGACGCGCGACATCATCTCCGGCGAGGAGAGCGAGGATCAGGTCGAATTCGAAGAGAGCGAAAATATTTTCGCGGATCTCGACTGAGACCCAAAAGCTTGCCCTTTGGGGGCCGGCTTTTGAGATGTTTCTAGGCAGGTTCTTTTGAAGCTAAAATTTACTCTGCGACCTGCGCAAGCGGGTGACATTTAAGAGGAGATGACATTGCGGTCGATACTATTGCTTGCGGCGCTCGGTTGTTTGAGCGGATGCCAAGGCGAGACCTTTAGTCGTTTCGAAGTGGTCTTGAAAGACGACGCGGTACATGAAGCAGAGGTCTACAGGGAAACCAAGGCTCAGCTTCTAGAGCAGATGCCCGATATGGGAGGTCGTTGCGCTGTTGAGGAGCGCTCCACCATATGTCGCTTCCCGGATCAATTCGGACAGCCATCGACAGAGATTTCCGCGGAACATGGACAAAACGGTGAAGTGACCCTGAGCGTCGCGTCGACTTTTCGGAATAAAACGCCGTCGGTCGGAAGCGAGAGTGAGCGATATGATCTTCATATGCGTTTGGTGGCATGGGTGAAGACAAAATTTGTCAGTTTCTATAATTTGTAAGTCTCTATAACAAGTCGCCCAAGTGATCTGTTCACCTTGGCGGTACGTTGTGCAAGTTGCGCGTGTCGTGGAGGGGCTGCGTCTCAGCGCATGACCATAACCGCAAGGACCCCGTGCGGCTTTCGCGGGGTTTTCCTTTGCGGGCAAACCCCCTACATCTGTCTCAACTTTAGAATTGTTCAAAAGGCGGGACTGATGGATTTCGACTATGATCTCTTTGTGATCGGCGGTGGCTCTGGTGGCGTGCGCGCGGCGCGGTTGACGGCGGCGGACGGCCATAAGGTGGCGATGGCGGAGGAATTCCGCATGGGCGGCACCTGTGTCATTCGTGGCTGTGTGCCGAAGAAACTCATGGTCTTCGCCTCGCAATATTCCGGCCATGCCGAGGATGGCAAGAAATACGGTTGGGACATCCGCATCGGCCAATTTGATTGGGCGCATTTTCAGGGCAAGTTGAAGGACGAGCTGTCGCGTCTTGAGGGCATCTACACCAAGAACGCTGGCAATGCGGGCGTCGAGATTCTGCACCAGCGCGCCACGGTCAAGGACCCGCACACCGTCGTGCTGGCCGATGGCACGGAGAAGACCGCCAAACACATCCTGGTCGCTGTGGGCGGCACGCCCTTTGTGCCGGACAACGTGCCGGGGATCGAACTTGCGATCACTTCCAACGAGATTTTCGACATTCCCGAACTGCCGAAACGCATCCTGATTGTCGGCGGCGGCTATATCGCCTGTGAATTCGCCTGTATTTTCAAAGGCCTAGGTTCCGAGGTGACGCAATATTATCGCGGCGCGCAAATCCTGCGCGGCTTTGATGACGAGGCGCGCGGCCATATCGCGGAGCTGATCGACGAGCAGGGCATCAACCTGCATGTCGGCACCGATGTCGAGCGTTTGGAACAGCGCGACGATGGCATTTGGGTCAAGGCCACGGATGGCCGCGAAGGCACCTTTGATGTGGTGCTTTATGCCACGGGTCGTAAACCGGCGACGGCGGGGCTTGGTCTCGAAGAGGCGGGCGTCGAAATGGGTCGCTATGGTGAGGTCAAGGTGGATGACTATTCTCAGACCAACATCCCCTCGATCTTTGCCGTGGGCGATGTGACCGACCGCATCCAATTGACGCCGGTGGCGATCCGGGAGGCGGTGGCCTTCCACGAGACGGTGTTCAAAGGCAATCCCATGAAGCCGGACCACAGCAACGTGCCCTCCGCGATCTTCACCCAGCCGGAATATGGCACGGTGGGGCTGACCGAGGAACAGGCCCGCGAAGAGGGGCCCGTTGAGGTCTATTCCGCCGCCTTCCGCCCGATGCAGAACAGCTTTATCGAGAAAAATCACCGGGTGATGTTCAAACTGATCGTCTGCGCGGACACGCGCAAAGTGCTTGGCTGTCACATCATCGCACCGCAGGCGGGCGAGATGATCCAGCTTGCGGGTGTGGCGGTGAAAATGGGCGCCACGAAAGAGGATTTCGACGCCACCGTGGCGGTGCACCCGACCATGGCCGAAGAGATCGTCCTGATGAAAGAGCCGATCCGCGTCCATAAGTGAACATTTGCCGGGATTTAAACGGGCTGCGACACCGTCGCCCCCTTGAAACCCGGCCCCAGAACGAACAGGTTACACAGGAGCCTTGGCCCGACAGAAATTCCGACAGGATTTTTCTGCCGGGCCAGACCCATACGAGAGAGGACTTGACCTTAATGGCCAGCAACAATGGCGGACCTTGGGGCGGCGGCGGTGGAAATCGCCCGACCGGAGGAGATAACCGTGGCGGTGACAACCGCGGCAACAACGGCAATCGCCGTCCGGGCGAACAACCGCAAATCCCCGAGATTGATGAAATGCTCAACAAGGGCAACGAATACCTGAAGGTGCTGATGGGCGGCAAAGGTGGCGGCAATGGTCGCTCCGGCGGCTCCGGTGGTGGCGGTCCGCATCTGTCCAAGGGCATGATCGGCCTTGCTGTGCTGGGCGCCATCGGTCTTTGGGCCTTTTCCTCTTTCTACACCGTAAAGCCCGAAGAACAGTCCGTTGAGCTGTTCCTCGGTGAGTTTTACAAAATCGGTCAGCCGGGTCTGAACTTTGCGCCCTGGCCGCTGGTCAGCTACGAAAAAGTCATCGTCACTGGCGAACGTACCGAGAATGTCGGCGCCGCCGGTCAAGACAGCACGGGCATGATGCTGACGACTGACGCCAATATCGTCGATATTGATTTCCAAGTGGTTTGGAACATCAACGATCCGGCGAAATACCTCTTTAATCTGAGCGATCCGCGTCAAACGGTGCAAGCCGTGTCCGAAGCCTCGATGCGTGAAATCATCGCGGCGTCGACTCTGGCGCCGATTCTCAACCGTGACCGCGGGCTGATCGCCGACAATGCGATGACCCTGATCCAGTCTACGCTCGACAGCTATGACAGCGGCATCACCGTGATCCGCGTCAACCTCGACAAAGCGGATCCGCCCACCGAGGTGATCGACGCTTTCCGCGATGTGCAGGCTGCCGAGCAGGAACGTGACCGTCTCGAACGACAGGCCGATGCCTACGCCAACCGCGTCCTTGCCGGTGCGCGTGGTACGGCCGCACAGATCGTGGAAGAGGCCGAGGGCTATCGCGCTCAGGTGGTCAACGCCGCCGAGGGTGAGGCCAGCCGATTCAGCGCTGTGCTTGAGGAATATAAGAACGCACCTGATGTGACGCGCAAACGGCTCTATCTCGAAGCGATCGAAGAGGTTTACGGCGGCATGGATAAAATCATCCTGGATGATGCTGCCGGAGGCGGGCAAGGCGTTGTGCCCTATCTTCCGCTCAATGAGCTGCGCCGCAGCACCACGAATGAGGGGTCGAACTGATGAAAAAACTTCCCATTATTTTCGGCCTGATCTTTGTCGCCATCGTTCTGGTGATGTCCTCGCTCTTCATCGTGGACGAACGCCAGAAAGCACTCGTGCTGCAATTCGGTCAGATCAAATCCGTGAAGGAAGACCCGGGTCTCGCCTTCAAAATCCCGTTCATTCAGGAAGTGGTCTATTACGACGACCGCATTCTGTCGCTTGAAACCCCGGAGATCGAGGTCACGCCCTCGGATGACCGCCGTCTTTTGGTTGATGCCTTTGCGCGCTATCGTATCACAGATGTGGTGCGCTTCCGTCAGGCCGTCTCCACCGGTGGTGTGCGTCTGGCCGAAGATCGCCTCAAAGGCATTCTGAACGCCCAGCTTCGCGAAGTCTTGGGTGCGGATTCTGTCACCTCTAACACTGTGATCTCTGCCGACCGTGGCGCTCTGGCGCTTCGCATTCGTGATCAGGCCCGTGCAGAAGCGTCCTCTCTCGGTGTCGATATCGTGGATGTGCGTCTGAAACAGACCTTCCTGCCGGATCAAAACCTTGAAGCCACCTTTGCCCGGATGCGGGCCGAACGTGAACGCGAGGCCGCCGACGAGCGGGCGCGGGGGGAAGAGGCGGCGCAACGCGTGCGGGCGCAGGCCGACCGGACCGTGGTCGAGCTTGAATCCGATGCGCGTCGTCAGGCCGAGATCACCCGCGGTGAAGCAGATGCGGCGAAGAACAAAATCTATGCCGATGCTTACGGGGCCGACCCGGAATTCTTTGAATTCTATCGCTCTCTCGATGCCTATCGTGCAGGTCTGAAAGGGTCCAATACGACGATGGTGCTGTCGCCTGACAGCGAGTTCTTCGATTACCTGAAGTCCGACGCCGGGCGCTAAGTCTCGCGCGACAAGTCATTGAAAAGGGGCCTGTTTCGGGCCCCTTTTTCTTTTTCTCTCGCTTGTCTCGTCCGGTTTATAGGGGGTCTTTTCCTCGCATTAACCTTCATCAGATTAACCTGAATGCCACAGAGGGAGCCGTGAGACGGGTGCTCCATAGGGCCTTGGCCGACAGGGGCTCTACAAGATCGCGTGAGATGACAGCGCTGCGCCCGAATTCCCCCCGAAATTGCCGCCTTTCTCCTTGTCACACCCCGCTCACATGCTGTTGACTGAACGCGACCGACATTGAGTTGTGTTGCTCAACCCCTATTTGTACCCCTGAGGACAGTCGCCCGCGCTGCACAAGAGAAGCGAGATGCTCTCTAACCGCGCATCATACGGAGGATATTAAACCTATGACACAGGCCGTGACACCGGCTCGCGCCGTCACTTTCACCCCTCAGGACACGCGCGTTGGTTTGCGCATGATGGTTCTGGCGCTGATGGGCGCCCTTGCGATCATGTTCCAAACCATCGCGGCAGAGGCGCGTGGCGCGCCGGAAACTTTTGCCGATCTGGCGGAAAAGGTCAGCCCCGCCGTGGTCAACATCACCACCACCACCGTGGTTGAGGCCTCCACCGACCAACAACCCATCGTGCCCGAAGGCTCGCCTTTCGAGGATTTCTTCCGCGATTTCATGGACCGCAATGGTCCCGGAGGTCAGGCTCCGCGCCGGTCGCAGGCTCTGGGCTCCGGTTTCGTCATCTCTGAAGACGGCTATATCGTGACCAACAACCACGTGATCGAAGGCGCCGACGAGATCGAGATCGAGTTTTTCGAAGGTTTCACCTTGCCCGCAAAACTCGTGGGCACCGATCCGAAAACCGACATCGCCGTGTTGAAAGTCGAAAGCGACAAGCCCTTGGCTTACGTGCCTTTCGGGGACAGCGATGTCGCTCGCGTCGGCGATTGGGTGATGGCCATGGGCAACCCGCTGGGTCAGGGCTTTTCCGTCTCCGCCGGTATCGTGTCGCAACGTGGCCGGGCGCTGTCGGGTGCTTATGACGATTACATCCAGACCGACGCCGCCATCAACCGAGGCAACTCTGGCGGGCCGCTCTTTAACATGGACGGTCAGGTGATCGGCGTGAACACCGCCATCCTGTCGCCCAACGGCGGCTCCATCGGCATCGGTTTTTCGATGGCGTCGAATGTGGTGTCGAAAGTGGTCGATCAGCTCAAGGAATACGGCGAAACCCGTCGCGGTTGGTTGGGTGTCCGCATTCAACGCGTGACCGATGATGTGGCCGAGGCCATGGGGCTCGAAGAGGTCAAAGGTGCTCTGGTCACCGATGTGCCGGACGGTCCCTCGAAAGATGCAGGCATCGAGAGCGGCGACGTGATCCTGTCCTTTGACGGCAAAGATGTCGCCGACGACCGCGCCCTCGTGCGCACAGTTGGTGAGACCGAGGTCGGCAAGGCCGTGCGCGTCGTGGTGTTCCGCGATGGCAAGACCAAGACGCTGATGGTCACTTTGGGCCGTCGTGAAGAGGCCGAAAACGTGGCCTTCCCGGTCGAAGGCGAAGGCATGACCCCGCAAGCGCCGGAAACGGTTCAGATGCTGGGCCTGACGCTTCAGCCTTTGGATGACATGCTGCGCGAAGAGCTTGGCGTTTCTGCCGGGACCACCGGTCTGGCCGTGGTCGAGGTGGATGAGGCTTCCGAGGCCTTCACCAAAGGTCTGCGGGCGGGCGACGTGATCACCGAAGCCGGCCAGCAAAAGCTCGCAAGCCTCTCCGATCTGGAGGCCCGCGTCACCGAGGCGCAAGAGGCCGGTCGCAAAACCGTCCTGCTTCTGGTGCGCCGCGCTGGCGAGCCGCGCTTTGTGGCCTTGGGGGTCGGCGAGTAACGCCCCCCATCAAGACATGCGAAAGGCGGCTCCTCGGGGCCGCCTTTTTCGTTTGGGGCTTCTGTGTCAGGCGTCCGACAGCTGTTCTAGAACAAAATCGGCGCGGGTTTCGACATCGGTTTTGGGCAAAATGACCGGCGTGTAGCCAAGCGCGCGGTAGGCCTAGAGCAAACGATGATATTCCTCTCTCGCCTCCGTCAGGCTGTGCTGCCGTTCGGCGTCCGCGTGATCCCCCGTGGTGTGCGCCTCGTCGATGTGCGCCCTGAGCGCGGCTCTGTCCTGTTCCGCCAAATGCATCGCGCGTCTGGCAAAGGCTTCGAGATCGACCCATGGCAAAGCCTTGCCGTCGGAACGCAACTCCTCCGCGACGATCCTGCGGCCGGGTTCCTCAACGGTGCGAAAGCCTCTTTGGGCCAATGCGGTCAGAAGTGTCGATTTCCCTCCGCCGGAACATCCAGATAAAATCACATGCCGATGTGAGGCTTGGTTCTGCATGACCGCTCCTGAGATCACTCCTCGCGGGCGACTTCCTTAAGCCCCAACTGCCGCGCGGCGGCCAAGGACAGCACCTCGCTGTCCACGCTCTGTTCCACCTGAAAGGCCCGGATCGCGCGCCGGGTGGCGTGGTCCATACGGCCATGGGCCTGCCCCTGATAATAGCCACGCGCGGCCAAGGCACGCTGCACGGAGGCGATGAATTCGGGCGTCCAATCCTCGCGGCAGAGCGTTTCGAACCACAATTCCTTGCGCTCGCGGACGATCTCCTGACGGGTCTCGGTGCGGTACACGGCGGGGTAGGTCACGGCGCCCGAGGCGTCGATTTGCGGCGGTTGCACCAGCACCTGTTCGGTGACGGTTTCGATGATCGCGGGCGTCACGTGGCGGGCGTAACAGGCATTGGGATCGGCCCCAGGAGGTGCGCCGGGGGTTTCAGCGGCGCGCAGAATTTCGGATTCGGATGTATCCATCTGGCAGGCGGCCAGAACGGCAGCGGCCAATAAGAACGCGATCGGCCCGCGTGAAAAATATCCTGTCATCTGCTCGCCTGTTTATTTTGACCCATTCGGGAAAGTTTCTCCCATGCTACCCTGATCTTATGATTTTCCAAAGGTCGAATAAGATGCAGGCGCGGGCACGGGGTTTGCCTAAAAACTGGACAGTATCCGAGGATGAGCCTGAGACAAAGGCCGGACTGATGGTCGCGACGTAATGGCCCTTTTCTCGCGTCCCCCGTCGCGCTAAAGCAGGTGTCGAAAAACGTCCCCTTGGTCGTATAGGGCCTCTAGGGCACGTCAGACGAGAACAGGCTTTCAGCCTCAGGCGAGAGCAGCGGAAAGGAATAAGCCCATGGTCAAAATCACCTATGTCGAATTCGGCGGCACCGAGCATGTCGTGGATGTCCCCGTGGGACGCACCGTGATGGAAGGCGCACGCGACAATGGCATTCCGGGCATCGACGCCGATTGTGGCGGGGCCTGCGCCTGTTCCACCTGCCACGTCTATGTGGCGCCCGAATGGGTCGAGAAACTCCCCGAACGTGACGACATGGAAGAAGACATGCTCGATTTCGCCTTCGAGCCCGATCCCGTACGCTCGCGTCTGACCTGTCAGATCAAAGTAACCGAGGCGCTCGAAGGCCTTCTGGTCAATATGCCTGAAAAGCAAATCTGATGCTGAAACTGGCCGCTTTGTTTGCCCCGGCGGCCAGTCTCTTTGCTGCCCCTCTTGCCGCCGCCACGATCAGCGGCGCGCATTATGCGGAGCCGACGGAGGTCTATGGCCACGGAGCGGTCAAAGACGGCGAATATGCCCGACTGGTCGTGACATTGGACGACGGCACCACGCGCGAGGCCTCGTTCAAGAAAAGCGTGTTCGAAGACACGGCGCCCCGGCTTCATGATTTCAACGGCGACGGCGCGCCGGAGGTGGTGACGGTTGTCAGCGGCTTTGTCACCGGCGCCTGGGTGCAGGTCTGGTTCCTTGACGATCAAGACCGGCTGATCCCGGCTAAGGCCAGCGCCCCCATCGGCCAACGCCACCGCTGGCTCGCCATTGCGGGCATTGCCGACTTCGATGGCGATGGGGTGGACGAGATCACCTATGTCGACCGTCCACACCTCAAGAAAGAGCTGGTGCTCCTGCCGGTCGATTTGACCCGTGAAGGCATGTTGGTCCCCTCGGCGCGACTGTCCGGTTTGACCAACCATCATCTCGGCGCGGCGGAGATCGAAGGTGGTGTAAGAGACTGCCGTGATGAAGCGCCGGTGATCCTGACGGCGGATGCGGAGTGGAGGCAAATTGTCGAGACGCGCTGGCAAGCCGGGGAATTGGTGTCAACGCCCGTTGGGCCTTATGAAGGCCCTGCGTCTTTCGCGCCGTTCCTGACCTGTCCGTAAAAGGGGCGCTGCCCCTCTGGCCTTACAGGCCATTCACCCCGGGATATTTAACGACAAAAGAAGTACGCGCCCTCATCCGCTAAGAGGCCTAGGCGTATCCCTCTGTCCTCACGGAAAACCGATACGGACAGAGGGCTTCTTCCGTCACGGTCATCGGCGTCCCCGTACCGTGCTTGCAGCATGGCCGGTTAAGGTTAATCGCTGGTGAATGGCGCTTCTTTTGTCTGGAAATATCCCGGGGGTATGGGGGCTGGCCCACATGAATGGTGCGTGTGGGGGCTGGCTGCCGCATGCACGTCATTTCATAAGAAACTCGGCAAAAGAAAAGGCGCGCCGTTCGAGCGCGCCTCTATTCTGTCGCGACCGCCGCAATCGGGCTTTACACCGACGTTTCAAACCGTGAGGGGTTCAAACCAGATGGCCATTCGAGCCGTTGGTGCCTTTCGCATCGTGGTTATGCCACGGGTAAGGTTAACACGGGCTTAACCGAAACCCGTGTTACCAGATTTATTTCGCCTGAATTATTTCAGCGCACGCCAGCCAATGTCGGACCGGTTGAAGCCCTCGGGCCAATCAATCTGATCAATCATCGCATAGGCGCGGTCGCGCGCGTCTTGCAGGCTTTCGCCCCGCGCCGTCACGTTGAGCACCCGCCCGCCGGTCGCGACGATCTGGCCGTCTTTCTCGGCGGTGCCCGCATGGAACACCATGTTCATGCTGTCTTCGGGAAGCGCGTCCAAGCCCTTGATCACAGTGCCTTTCTCATAGTCGCCGGGATAGCCCGTCGCGGCCATCACAACGGTCATCGCGTGATCCTCGGCCCAGTTGACCTTGGCCTGACCCAGCGTGCCTTCGGCGGTTGCCAGCATCAGATCCAAAGCCTGCGCGCCCAGACGCATCATCAGCACCTGACATTCCGGGTCGCCGAAACGACAGTTGTATTCGACAAGCCGCGGCTGGCCGTCTTTGATCATGAAGCCTGCATAGAGCACGCCCTGATAGGGCATGCCGCGTTTGGCCATCTCTTTGACGGTCGGTTTGACGATCTCGTCCATGGCTTTTTGGATCACGCTGTTGGTCATCACCGGTGCGGGGGAATAGGCCCCCATGCCGCCGGTGTTCAGTCCCGTATCACCGTCACCAACGCGCTTGTGATCCTGCGCCGTGCCGATGGGCAGGACGTTTTCGCCGTCGCAGAGAATGAACCAGGAGGCCTCTTCGCCTTCCATGAATTCCTCGATCACGACCTCAGCACCCGCGCCGCCGAACGCACCGCCGAACATGTCGTCGATGGCCTCCAAAGCGGTCGCTTCGTCCATGGCGACGATCACGCCTTTGCCTGCCGCCAGACCGTCGGCCTTCACCACGATGGGGGCGCCTTGCGTGCGGATGTAGGCTTTGGCCTTTTCCGCATCGTCGAACCGGGCATACCCGGCAGTCGGCGCACCCGAGGCGTCGCAAATCTCTTTGGTGAAGCCTTTCGAGGCCTCCAATTGAGCGGCCAGTTTCGAGGGCCCAAAGGTCAACACACCCGCCGCGCGCAGATCGTCGGCAACCCCGGCGGCCAGCGGCGCTTCCGGGCCGATGACCACAAAATCAATCGCATTTTCCTCGACAAAAGACACCACAGCCGGGCCGTCGTTGATGTCAAAAGACGCGCATTCCGCGATCTTCGCGATGCCTGCATTGCCCGGCGCCACGATCAGCTTGTCGCATTTCGGGTTTTGCATCACCGCCCAGGCCAACGCATGTTCGCGCCCGCCGCTGCCGAGGATCAGAATGTTCATCAACGCTCTCCGCTTCACCTTTGCTTGCGCGCGTTCTAAGGTCAGCGAGAGTTTGACACAAGCACGAGCAGCCCCCGGAGGCCAAACATGTCCGATCTTTTCGAGGACGAAAGCCCCAAAACGTCCAACGCGCCGGAATTTTCCGTTTCCGAGCTGTCGGGCGCGGTGAAGGCGATGATCGAGGGCGAGTTCGGTTACGTGCGGGTCCGCGCCGAGGTGGGGCGTGTGTCGCGACCACGTTCGGGGCATTTGTATTTCGATCTGAAGGACGAAAAAGCGGTCATCAATGCGGTGAGCTGGAAGGGCCAGGTCGCGCGGATGGAGGTGCAGCCCGAAGAGGGGATGGAGGTCATTGCCACGGGTCGGATGACGACCTTCCCCGGCGGCTCGCGCTATCAAATCATCGTCGATAATGTCGAACCGGCGGGCGCGGGCGCATTGATGGCGATGCTGGAAAAGCGCAAAAAAGCTCTGGCCGCCGAAGGGCTTTTCGATGCCGCCCGCAAGAAACCCCTGCCGTGGTTGCCGGAGGTGATCGGCGTGGTGACCTCGCCCTCGGGCGCCGTCATTCGCGATATTCTGCACCGGTTGAGCGACCGTTTCCCGCGTCATGTTTTAATCTGGCCTGTGGCGGTGCAGGGGCAGAAAAGCGCCGCCGAAGTTGCTGCGGGCATTCGCGGGTTTAACGCTTTGCCCGCTGACGGTGCGATCCCTCGGCCTGACCTTATTATCGTGGCGCGGGGCGGGGGCTCGGTCGAGGACCTCTGGGGCTTTAACGAGGAAATTGTGGTGCGTGCGGCGGCGGACTCCGCGATCCCGCTGATCTCCGCCGTCGGCCACGAGACCGACACGACGCTGATCGATCTCGCCTCTGACAAACGTGCGCCGACACCGACCGCCGCCGCAGAGCTGGCCGTGCCGGTGCGGCGCGAATTGTGGGTCACCATTCAGGAGTTGCGCGCCCGGATGGAGCGGGCTTTGAATGGCGGCGTCGAACTGCGCCGCCAACGTTTGCGCGATTTGAGCCGGGCTTTGCCGCAGAAAGACCGCCTACTCGATGGGCCGCGCCAGCGTGTCGATCAGATCGACCTGCGTCTGACGCAGGCGCTGATCAACGGGGTGCGCAACCGGAGGCTGGCGCTGTCGGAGGCGGCGACCGTGCTGCGGCCCTCGATATTGCAAGGGCGGATGGCAGCCCAAAAGGACCGATTGTCCACTTTGTCCCTGCGGCTTGCACCCGCTTTGGCGCGCGGCGCGGGGCAACATCGGCGTGATCTTGATCGCTTGTCGGCGCGGCTGTCGCCCGCGACGGTGTCGCGCACGACGGTTCAGGCACGTCGCGATCTGACACAGCTCACCGACCGGTTCGAACGCGCCGCTCAAGGCCAGACTCATCGCTGGCGCGCAGCCTTGGATCAGCGCGCGGGGATGTTGTCGGCTTTGTCCTATCAAGAGACGTTGAAGCGCGGCTATGCCGTGGTGCGCGATGCCGAGGGTGGGGTTGTCACCTCGTCGAAGGACGCGGCCCGGATGCATGAGGTGCAATTTGCCGATGGGCGTGTGCAGATTGGGGGCGGCGTGGCGTCGAAACCCGCCAAAGCAAAGCCCAAGAACGAGCCGGGGTCTGGTGGTGGGCCGGCTCAGGGCAGTTTGTTCTGAGAAATGACATAGCGTAACGCGGTATGAGGCCGACGTTCTGAGAGCACGCCTTCTCCCTGAGCCGTTAACCTTAATCTGGTAAACCTTAACGCCGATTAAGGTTAATTTGGATGATCCCTGTGCGGCGCAGTTCGTAAGAAAAAAGGAGAAAAACAGAGCAGGTTGACGTCGACAGTCGTGGTGTCGAGCCGTGGCCGAGGGTTAAACCCCGACCTGAGGCCCCATGCAGGCCAACGGCCCGTCAGAGGCCCAGGCTTCATAAAGCTCGGTGCCGCTGTCGCCTTGGAACACGGCTTTGAGCTTGTCGCTTTCGACGAAGAATTGCCAGCATTGCGGCGCGAGGCCATCTTCGTAGATGAAGCAAATGTCCTTTTCGCGTTCGTACCAAATGCCCTCTTTGCAGGTGTCCTGATCAAAGGCCCAACGCACGCGATTTCCCGGCAGATATTCCTCCGCGCCATAGGGCTGACCGTCCTCGGCGAAGGTCAGTGTCTTGCCCGTCGCATAGGCGTCGAATTCGTCGCCGGTCAGGGGATCGGCAAAGGCGACCGTGGCACTCAAAAGGGCGCAGGCGAGGGGGAGGAGGCAAGTCTTCATCATTTGGCAACCATGACACAGGGCGACGAGTCGCTCCACTCACATTCTTAACAGGTGGTTAACCGGCCTCTTGTGTCCCAGTGGCGGTATGAAGGCGCGCGACGCGCGGGTCCATCACTTTGCGCCACAGAGGTGGGATCAAGGCGAGCGTCGCCATAGCTGGAAGCGAGCGCGGCAGTTGCGGCATCTCTTCCGTAAGCTCTAGCGCGGGGTAGGGCTTCATCGGATGGGCGTGGTGATCCGAATGCCGAGGGGCGTTGAGCATGAGAAAAGACGAGAACCATTGCGGGCTGTTCCAGCTGTGAACGGCGCCGACGGGTTCGAATTTTTCGGGAGCGATTTCGCGACGGCGGAGCCCGTAATGCTGCACGTAATCCGACAACATGAGCTGCGAGGAGGCATAGCCCGCGAGCAGCATGTATTTGAAAACGCCTGTGAAACCACCAATGAGATAGGCCAGAGCGAGACAGACGATAGCACCGCCGACATAAAGCACGTAAGGGTGCAGATCGGTCGATCCGGCACGTGTCCGCATCGCGTTTTCCTCACGTAGACCGGCGCGGAACGACCCGACCCAAGCGCGGGGCAGGAACCGGTAATAGCTCATGCCGAGAGGGGCGGAGTTGGGGTCCTTGGGCGAGGCGGCATAGCGGTGATGCACACGGACATGCGCGGTGGCGTGATGGCCGAACAGCAGCGTGATATAGACCCATGTGCCAAGACGGCGGAGCGTTCGGTCGGAGCGATGCACCAGCTCGTGCGCGTTGGAGTTCGACACCTGTCCAAAGAACAATCCCATGCCGAAAAATACGAAAAGCCTTTCCCAAAATGCGAGCTGCCCATTGGAGAGCGCCCAGACCGTGAGCGGCAAAAGTGCAAAATGCGAAAGCGCCAAGACGGTCGAAAGCGCGTTGGCGTCGGGAAATTCAGCCTCCGGGCTTTCGGGTGCGCGGACAAGGGCGACGAGCTGATCAAGCGAATAAGCCAACGCCGTCATATAGAGAAACCCGGCCACGGCCCAAAGTCCACCAAACAACGCGCCCAAGGCCAAAAGCGCCACGGGCGCCAGCGTCGTGACCGCGAAAAAACGAATGATGTGAGTGGTTTTCTGCGCCATCGTCTGTGTCATGGACGTCCCTTTAAATCTGTGCTGACTATAGGCATGAGCCTGCGGTCTGCAAAAGCGAAACCTGTGGCTCAGACGATGGGGAGGGGTGATTTTGGACATAATTTTATGGGGCTTGGCTGGGGCGAGTGCTTTGGTCTACCTGCCTTTGACCGGACACGCGCCGGCACTTTGGCGCAGCGGGATCAAGACCGCGCCTTTGAGCCTCTTCGCGCTATTGGCGCTCCTCCATGGCGGGTCATTTTGGTTAATATTCGGGTTGATTTTATCGGCGCTGGGCGATCTGGCGTTGTCGCGCGACGGGGAACGAAACTTTCTGATCGGCCTCGTCAGCTTTGCGCTGGCGCATCTCTGTTATGTCTTTCTGTTCTGGGGCGAGGTCAACACCCCTTTTTGGCTCGCCATTGTCATACTCGCGGGCGTCGCGCTGTCGACAGAGCTCTGGCTTGCGCCGCACACGGGCGACTTGCGCGGACCGGTGCGTGTCTATGTCGTGTTGATTTCTCTCATGACGGTACTGGCGCTCAGCCTGCCACAAGAGCTGCGACTGGCCAGTGTCGGCGCCGTCTTGTTCCTGTTCTCTGATCTTATCCTTGCGATCCAACTCTTTCGCATGACACCCGGAACGCAGGCGGCGCGATCCGCAGGCTATCTGCTCTGGACCCTCTATATTTGCGGGCAGGGCGCGATCCTTTTGGCCTTTGTGCCACGCGTTTGGGGGCTTTCATAAAGGGCAAAGACCCATTAAGTGACGACATGAACGGAGGCCCCATGTCGCTTTTTTCGAAACTGAAATCCCGTCTGATGAAAACCTCGTCGAAGCTCGACGAAGGGTTGGAAGCCATTGTCGAGGACGGTGGCGAAGAAAGCAGCGCAGAGGAGGCCTATGTCGAAGAGGTGGCAGGGGAGCCGGAAACGCCTGATGTCCCGGATGTAACACCGGAGCCTTTGCCTGCCCCTGAGCCCGAGCCGCAGCCGATCCCGGACCCGACGCCGGAGCCCGCCCCCGCGCCTCTGCCCGAAGAGCTTCCGACAGATGTGCCGCAAGAACTGCCGCAGGACTTGCCAAAGGATGTGCCGAACACGCCGTCGCCGGATGTCACACCGCCGTCCGAAGTCGCGCCGCTTGAGATGCCCGTGCAAACACCGGTCGAGGTACAGCCCGAGGCCCCTTCGGAAATGCCCGTTGAGATGCCAGTTGAAATTCCGGTCGAGACGGTGATCGAGGCGCCGACCGACAACAGCGTCCAAAACACCGGCGCGCCTGTCAAACCGGGCTTTCTGGGCCGTCTTCTGGGCCGCAAGGAAACCAAGACCGTCATTCGCCGCGCGCTGGATGACGATATGCTTGAGCAGCTCGAAGAGCTGTTGATCACCGCCGATATGGGGGTCGAGACCTCCATGCGGGTGACCGCCGCCATGGCCGAAGGTCGCTATGGCAAAAAGCTTTCGGTCGAAGAGATCAAACGCCTGATGGCCCAAGAGGTCGCGCGCATCATGGAGCCGGTGGCGAAACCGATGCCGATCTACACCAAAACGCCGCAGGTCGTGCTGGTCGTGGGGGTCAATGGCTCGGGCAAGACCACCACCATCGGCAAACTCGCGAGCCAATTCCGTGCGGCGGGTAAATCCGTGGTGATCGCGGCGGGCGATACGTTTCGTGCGGCGGCCGTTGAGCAATTGCAGGTCTGGGGCGAGCGCGCCGGTGTGCCGGTCTTGACCGCGCCCGAGGGCTCCGATCCCGCAAGCCTTGCCTTTGACGCAATGACCAAGGCGCAGGAGACCGGCGCCGATTTGTTGATGATCGACACGGCAGGCCGGTTGCAAAACCGCGCCGACCTGATGGAAGAACTGGCCAAGATCGTTCGCGTGATCCGCAAGAAAGACGAGACCGCGCCGCACAACACTTTGCTTGTACTCGACGCGACGACAGGGCAAAACGCGGTTTCTCAGGTTGAGATTTTCCAAAAGATCGCGGATGTCTCCGGCCTTGTCATGACGAAACTCGATGGGACCGCCAAGGGTGGGGTTCTGGTCAGTCTGGCCGATAAATTCGGTCTTCCGATCCACGCGATTGGCGTGGGTGAACAGATTGACGATCTCGCCCCCTTCGATCCCGAAGAATTTGCCGCGGCCCTGACGGGTCTGGAGGTTTGATGCTCGAAATTCTGCACGCCATTGGTCCCCAGAGCTGGGTCTCTGCGGGGAACCCGCTGGAACGACGCGAGGCGATTCAGGAGCTGTTTTTCGATCACCCGGTGTGCCCGGATGACACGGCGGAGGATTGGCCCGAAGACCGCGAGCTTTACGCTGAAATGGTCGTGGTCAAGGGCGAAAGCCTTGTGGGCACGGCCATGTTGGTGGTGGACCCGGACCGCGAAGACCGCCCGGCCCGCATCTGGGGTATGGGGGTTTTGCCGGAGTTTCGCACCGATTTCGTGATCCGCACGCTGGAAGAAGCGCTGATCACGGCGGGCTATCTGGACCCGGCGTACCCGTTCATCGAGGCGACAGACGGCATGTTGGTGCCGAATCCCTATTCCGATATGCCGGGGCTGTCGCGGTCTGATCCGCGCGCGGCCTGAGGCATGCGCTCAGTCGCTGTGCGGTTTCAGGCTCTGGACCTTTTCGGGGACCGGGGGTAGCAGGGGCGCATGAGCGATTTCATCCTTTCCCTTGAAGGCACGGAAACGGGCCATCACGCGGCGCTGATCCTGGCGCTGATGGCGGCGTTTCTGCATGCGCTTTTCGGCGCTCTGCAAAAAGGGCGTCACGATCCGTGGCTCTCGCGCGGCGCGATGGATTTCTTTTACTGCATCATGGCTGCGCCTTTTGCGCTTTTCGTCGTGCCCTGGCCCGAGCCGCATATGTGGTTGATATTCCTAGGCATGTTCGTGATCCACATGGGCTATAAAATTGCTCAGGGCTACACTTACACCAAGGGTGCCTATACGGTCGTCTACCCCGTCGTGCGCGGCTCCGGGCCGCTCTTTGCGGTGGTCGCGGCCGGTTTCGTCTTTGGCGAACATTTCACCTTGGTGCAGTGGCTCGGCGTTATGGTGCTGATCTCCGGCATCTTCGGGCTGGCGATTTACAACCTGCGGACCATCACGGTCGGGCGCGACACTATGGTGCCCGCTTTGATGTTGGCGGTGCTGACCGGCGCTTTCGTGGCGCTTTACACCACCTATGACGCCTACGGCATCCGCTCCACCGCCGATCCGTTTACGTTCTTGGCGTGGTTCTTTTTCCTCGACGGTTTGGTGATGCCGGTGGTGGCGTTTCTGCGCTACCGAAATATGGTCGAGAAACCTGCCCTCGGGCCGCTCGCGGTCAAAGGATTTTTCGGCGGCATCGTGGCCTATTTCTCCTTTGGTTGCATCATGTTGGCGACCCGTCTTGATAATGTGGGCGAGGCGGCTGTGCTGCGGGAAACCTCCACCGTCTTTGCCGCACTGATCGGGTGGATCGTGTTGGGCGAAAAGGTCGGGCCGAGAAGATTGTCCCTCATGGCCTTGATTGCTTTGGGCGCGGTCATAGTTGAGATGGGTGGATAAGGAGCGCGCATGTCGGAAGAGAAAGAGATCAAGCCTTGGGTGAAACCGGTTCTCGAAATGGGGCCGATTCTGGCGTTTTTCGCGGGCTATATCGCGCTGCGAGACCATGTGTTCACCATCGGCGGCACGGAGTATTCCGGGTTTATCGTGATGACGGCGGCGTTCATCCCGCTTTTGGCGCTCTCGACGCTGATCCTGTGGCGTCTGACCGGCAAGCTGTCGGCGATGCAGATCATGACACTGGTGCTGGTCGTCGTCTTCGGGGGGCTCACGATCTGGCTCAACGACGAGCGCTTCTTCAAGATGAAGCCGACGATGATTTACATCATGTTCGGGGCCATTCTGGGCGTCGGGCTTTTGCGTTCGAAAAGCTACCTCTCATTGGTTCTGGGTGAGGTGATGCCTTTGGACGCCGACGGCTGGCGCAAGCTTGAGTTTCGTATGATGTTGTTTTTCTTCGGGCTGGCCGTCGCCAATGAGGCGATCTGGCGCACGATGACGACGGACACTTGGGTGAAGTTCAAGACCTTTGGCTTGCCGATCACGATGCTGGCGTTTTTCATGGCGCAAAGCGGGTTGATGGCGCGGCATTCGACCGAAGACGACACGAAAAAAGCCGACACGAAAAAGGCCGATAAGGACGCAGCGGAGTAACCGCCTAAGTTCCGGTGATCGTGTAAGGCAGATAGGCAATCGCGAGGGCCGCGGAGCCGGTGAGGCTCAGCCCTTCGATCAGAATATCCTGTCCGGGCGCGCCACCGACGATGCGGTCGACAAAGCTGCGCGAGGCGATCATCGACAAAAGCTCCGGCGAACTCATGAGGCTTGAGTGCCCAAGTGGGCCGGGGCGGGGCGCGATAGAGGTGTCGACGACCAACACGCCAAGCCGCCGCAATTCCTCGATATTTTCCGCCTCTCCCACGCGAGGATGGCCGCCCGTCAGAACAGAGGACAGTTTTAACGCCCGATCCCGGCGCGAGGCAAAGACCGCAAGTTCAACGTCAAAGGGGCGCAGATCGGTGACCTGCGTGCGGAACAGATCGAGGTCGATGTCGGCCTGCACCAGAACCACACCGTTCAGGCGGTCCAGTGTCTCGCGGTCGCCTTCGAGTGCTAGACGTTTGAGCGCCTCCATCGTCAAAAGCCCGCCCATGGAATGCGCCAGAATGGTGATCTGTTCGGCCTGACTTTGGGCCAGATCGCGTAGGGTCTGGGCCAGCGCCTTGCGGGCGAAAAGCACGGAATCTCGGTCGTAAGCATAGCGTGAAATCCGCCCCGCAGAGGGCCAGGAAAACAGCACCATCGGCTGGTCCATCTCGAAATCCGTGGCGATCTGGGCGGCACGGAACACGGCGCCGGGGTAGGAAACGTTATAGCCATGGACGAACAGCACCACGCCGCGGTCGCCTTTGGGCTGGGCGCGGACGCGTTGGTTCAGGACGTGGCGAAAGTCGGGTTCCGTGTCGAACCGCCGGCTGTCTGCGACGAAAAACTGTTTCTCCGGGTCGAGAGGTGTGCGGGGGAAGGAAAACTCGCCGGGATTGCGATCCCTCGGCACCGAGATTTGGTAGTCGCAAAAGAACCGCGTGTCGGAACGGGCGGCTTCAAAGACCTGATGCGGGTCCTGCGACACGGCGCGGTTGGTGACGACCAGAAGATCGCGCGTGTGCGTGGCCTGGGCCTCCGGAGGGCTGTTCATCAAGGGCACGGAGCAGGCGCTGAGACACAGCGCGCTGCCGCCCAAGATCATCTCCCGCCGGGTGCGGATCACTTTTGATCCCCGCCTCTGGTGCCCTGACCGAAAAGGATTTTCTGAGCCTCTTTGTCATGCGCCGTTTCCGTGCGTTTTTCAGCCGCCAAGGCCCGTCCACGCTGTACCGCCGGGCGCGAGGCGATCCGCGCGATCCAGCGCGCCAGATGCGGTTTGTCGTCGAGGCTCTGTTCCTGTTTTTCCCACAGGGACGCCCAGGGCCAGATCGCCATATCGGCGATGGAATAGAAATCGCCCGCGACGAATTCTTCTTCGGCCAGACGCCGATCGAGCACGCCATAAAGCCGGGCCACTTCGTTGCGATAGCGGTTCTTGGCATAGGGCAGGTCGTTCGGCGGCTCCATATTGGGCGCGTAGCTCAGAAAGTGATGCGCCTGTCCGGCCATGGGGCCAAGCCCGCCCATCTGCCACATCAGCCATTGATCGACGGCAACATGATCCCGCTCGCCACCGCCGTAGAATTTGCCGGATTTGCGCGCGAGATATTGCAGGATTGCGCCCGATTCAAAGATCGAAATCGGCCGCCCGCCGGGGCCTTCGGGGTCGACGATGGCGGGCATGCGGTTGTTCGGCGCGATCTTGAGAAATTCGGGCGCAAACTGTTCGCCTGCGCCGATGTTCACCAATTTGACCTCATAGGGCAGGTCCATTTCCTCGAGCGCGATGGAAATTTTCCAGCCGTTCGGCGTGGGCCAGTAGTGGAGCGTGATGGGGGTGTCGATCATCTGTCTCATCCGTTGTCATCTCCCATCCGCACCATCGGGGATGAGATTTGCTTCAGGATGACGCTTTGCGCGAAAAGGACAAGGGCGAAGCGAAGGGACGGCGCGGCAAAAGATGCGAAAACCGGGGCGCATGGGTGGCGGGAAGCGCCTCTTGTAACAATCCCATCGGCAGACGTTCGGGATGACGCAGCGCCGTGCGATAAAATTCAAACACGCCCGTGCGCAGATAGGGCGACCAGTGACAGATTTTCTTGTCCGCGGCTGGAATGTCATAGCCCAAACGGGCAAGTGCCGCGAGGGTCGCCGCACCGTCGATTTGAATGTCGCACCATCCGCGATGCGATTGCCCCAGGCCCGCACCCAGCGAGCGAGACGGCGCATGATCGGGGACCAGAGCCATCTCGAAGAGCGCGTCGAAGAGATCATTTTCCCGTGAGGTCACGTTCAACACCTCCGCCGTGCGCCCGGCGGCGCTGTCGAGGGCGTGTTCGGCGGTCGAACGGAACTCTGCGGCGGACAAAAGAATCGCGCGACGCACAGCGCCTTCGGGCAGATGCGGCAGGGCAGATAGGATCACGCGCGCCCCCAAGGAGTGGCCCATCAGATGCACAGGGCGGTCGAGTTTCCAGATCAGTCGGGCCAAGGCCTCGCCGGTGGCGCGGGCCGCAGAATAGGCCTGCCAGATCGAGCCGCGCGCCTGCCAGCCGAGCGCAATGCAAAGCCCCTCATCGGAGCGCCCGGTGCCAAATCCAAGCCCGCGCGGCCAGCTCAGCGCCTTGCGACAGGTCAGGCCGGGATCGAGCGAGAGGATATGATCATGCGGGTCGTGCTCTGGCACAAGCGGCGAGAATTTGTAGCCGTGGACACAGATCACAATCGGCGCGCCCTTGGGCACCTTCGCCAGAGCCTCGCGCAGGACCAGCGACGTGCCTGCGGGCAAAAAGGACCCATCTGTGTTGATCTTCAAAAGGGGCATCTGCGCCACCCTCTGTTGCCTCACCCGTGTGTCTTCCCTGCTTGAGATATGCGCGAGAAGTGTCACGATGCTGCGACAGGGCGGTGAATCTTTGTTAACGTGAGCGGGCGGATCGGTCATATGCTTGACAGGATGTCGCAGGCTTTGTACCCCGCCTAGCACGACGTGGCGATTTGTTCTCCGGATTGCGGGCCACGCTAAAAACACCGCTAAAGAGGTCAGGACGAGACGCCGGGTTGGTCAGAACCCACCGCGCCCCAGCCCTTGATCGAATGGGGATAATGGCGAAAGGGATCATGATGACCAAAAAAAACTCGACTGGGAAAGCCTGGAAAACCCAAACCAAACTCATCCACGACGGCGTGCGCCGCTCGCAATATGGCGAGGTCTCCGAGGCCTTGTTCCTGACGCAGGGCTTTGTCTACGACACCGCCGAGGCCGCCGAGGCGCGCTTCGTCAACCAAGGCGAGGACGAGTTCATCTACGCCCGCTACGGCAACCCGACGACTCGCATGTTCGAGGATCGGATGGCCGCGATTGAGGGCTGTGAAGACGCTTTTGCGACCGCCTCCGGCATGGCCGCCGTCGCAGGCGCTTTGATGTCTGTGCTGAAAGCGGGCGATCATCTGGTGTCCTCGAAGGCGCTGTTCGGGTCCTGCCTCTACATCGTCACCGAAGTGCTGCCGAAATTCGGCGTCGAGACAACTTTGGTCGATGGCACCAATCTGGACGAGTGGAAGGCCGCGATCCGTCCCGACACCAAAGCCGTGTTCTGCGAGAGCATTTCCAACCCGACGCTGGAGGTCATCGACCTCAAAGCCGTGTCCGATCTGGCCCATGCGGTCGGCGCCCTCGTGGTGGTCGACAACGCCATGTGCACGCCGATTTTCTCTTATGCGAAAGAGGCTGGCGCCGATCTGATCATCTATTCCACGACCAAACATGTGGACGGGCAGGGGCGCTGTCTCGGCGGCATCATCGCTGGCGACCGCGAGCTGATCCGGGGGCCTGTGGAGATGTATATCAAACACACCGGCGGCGCGATTTCGCCGTTCAACGCTTGGATTCAGCTTAAATCTTTGGACACGCTCGATCTGCGCGTGCGGCGTCAGGCGGAGACGGCGATGAAGCTGTGCGAGGCTTTGGATGGCCATCCGGCGCTCAACTCCGTGCGCTACCCGTCCTACAAATCGCATCCGCAATATGCACTGGCCAAAACGCAATCCGAGGCCGCAGGCACGGTGATCACCGTCGATCTCAAGGGCGGCAAGGAGGCGGCGTTCAAATTCCTCAACGCGCTCGAGGTCTTTACCCTGTCGAACAATTTCGCCGATGCGAAATCCATCGCGACACACCCCTGCACGACGACTCACAAGAACGTGCCGGTCGAGAAGCGCCCGGAATTGGGTCTGACCGACGGTCTCGTGCGGCTCTCGATGGGGCTTGAGGACGGCGAAGACATCATCGCGGATATTCTGAACGCTCTCGAAGCGGTTTGATCCAGTCGCAAATTTCCTTCGTAGTGGTAATATCTGTGAAACCTCTTATATGAGGCGCAGCGTTGAAGGGATTTTCGATGAACATGCATCCGAGCGATCTTGAGAAGAATGACCGGGCGGCCGCTGAGGCCGCTCTTGCGACCCTGCGGGACTGGGCTGCCAAGGCCACGCCGACCGAAGTGGCCGAGCTTGACCCGGCCATCGCGCGGCTTTTGCCCGAGGCCAATGATTTCGCCAACTACCCGGCGCTGCGCCGTGCCTACCCGGAAGATTTCGAGGTGGACGAGGCCTATAAAGAGGGGCTTCCCGATCTGCAAAACGGACCGGAAAGCCTGATCAAGGGCGCCAAGCGGCAAATCCAGCATGTCGGCATTTCGAATTTTCGCCTGCCGATCCGGTTCCGCACCCGCGACAGTGTGAATGGCGGCGGCGATCTGACGCTTGAGACCTCTGTCACCGGCACTGTGTCTTTGGAGGCGGAGAAAAAGGGCATCAACATGTCCCGCATCATGCGCTCGTTCTACAAACATGCCGAGCGCAGCTTTTCTTTCGACGTGATTCAGGCCGCGCTGCGCGATTATCAAAGCGATCTCGACAGTTTCGACGCGCGTATCCAGATGCGGTTTTCCTTCCCGGTGAAACGCCCGTCTTTGCGCTCCGGCCTTGAGGGTTACCAGTATTACGACATCGCGCTGGAGCTCGTGGAGATTGCCGGTAAAATGACAGAAATCATGCATTTGGACTATGTTTATAGCTCCACTTGCCCCTGTTCTCTTGAACTTTCCGAACATGCGCGGCGCACGCGGCATCAACTTGCCACGCCGCATTCGCAACGCTCCGTGGCGCGGATTTCGGTCGAGGTGAAGAACCAGCAAGACACGCTTTGGTTCGAGGATCTGATCGATCTTTGCCGCCAAGCCGTGCCGACCGAGACGCAGGTCATGGTGAAACGCGAGGATGAACAGGCTTTCGCCGAGCTCAACGCCGCCAACCCGATTTTCGTCGAGGACGCGGCGCGTTTGTTCTCCGAAGCTTTGGAAAACGACCCGCGCATCGGCGATTTCCGCGTGGTCGCTTCGCATCAGGAAAGCCTGCATTCCCATGACGCAGTCTCGGTCCTGACCGAGGGGGAGACCTTTGCCGCGCAAAGCCTCGATCCCAAGCTGTTTTCGACGCTTTTCCACGTTGGGTGAGCGGCCACGCCAAAGGCGCGCTTGACTTGGCCGCGAAGCCCGGCCAAGCCTTGGCCCCATGACGGACCTGAGACCTGTTGGATATGTGATCGGCACGCTTGTCGCCCTTTTGGGGCTGACGATGGCGATTCCCATGGCGGTGGACCTGCTCATGGGGTCGGGCGAATGGCATGTGTTCTTTCGCGCGGGCGTGATCACCTTCGTGATTGGCGCGGCCTTGTTGTTGTCGACCCAAAATGGCCAACAACAGGGCCTCTCGATCCAACAGATGTTCCTTTTGACCACGCTGATCTGGCTCATCCTGCCGTTGTTCGGCGGGCTTCCGTTCATTTTGGGCGCGACCGAGGCCGATCTGACCGACGCGTTTTTCGAGGCGATGTCGGGCATGACCACGACCGGATCGACGGTCTTCTCTGGCCTTGATGATCTGCCCGAAGGCATCCTCTTGTGGCGCTCCATGTTGCAATGGTTCGGCGGCGTGGGCATCATTGTGGTCGCCATGGTTTTCCTGCCCGAGTTGAAAGTGGGCGGCATGCAGGTGTTTCGCTCCGAAGCCTTTGATACCGATGGAAAAGTCCTGCCGCGCGCCGGTGAGATTGCCTCGCGCATCTCGGTCATCTACGTGGCGCTGACCTTTCTGTGTTTTCTGGGCTATGTCCTTGTCGGCATGTCGGTTTTCGATGCTCTGAACCACGCACTCACGACGCTTTCGACCGGTGGGTTTTCCACCCGAGACGCCTCCTTCGGTGCCTTTCAGGGCCCGGCGGAATATGTCTCGTCCTTCTTCATGATCCTGGCCTCGCTGCCCTTTGTCCGCTTCGTCCAGCTCATCGCTGGTACCGCCAAGCCGCTCTGGCGTGACACGCAAATCCACGCCTATCTGATCATCATTTTTGGCCTGACCATCGCCTTTGCGGTCTACCGCCTTTTGGTCAACGCCGATCATTTCGAACATTCCTTCCGCGAAGGCCTGTTCAACGTCACCTCGATCATTTCCGGCACCGGCTATGCCTCGACGGATTACCAGCTTTGGGGCGCTTTCCCGGCGGTGGCGTTTTTCTTCATCGGACTGATCGGCGGCTGCGCAGGCTCGACGGCCTGTTCCGTCAAGGTCTTTCGCTATCAGCTTTTGTGGGCCTCGATGCGGGCACAAATCCGCAAAATCCATAGCCCCAACGGCGTTTTCACGCCCCGCTATCAAGGCCACCCGGTGACCGAAGACGTGCTCTCCTCCGTGATGGCGTTTTTCTCGTTTTTCATCGTCACTTTGGGTGTCACGGCGGTGTTGTTGGCGGCCACGGGGCTTGATTTCATCACCGCCATTTCCGGTGCCGCGACCGCCTTGGCCTGTGTCGGGCCGGGGTTGGGCGACATCATCGGGCCTGCGGGGAATTTCGAGACCCTCAACGATCCGGCGAAATGGATTCTGGCCATCGCCATGCTGATCGGGCGGCTCGAGGTCATGTCGGTCTTCGCGCTGTTCACCATCCGGTTCTGGCGGGGGTAAAACGCATGGCGGAAAACACGGCCGAGGAAAACGAACACGTCCTGAGCTACTACCGTGTCCGGCAGGCGCTTGGTCTCGTGGCGCTCATCCTGCCGTTTCTGTTGATCGGCGGCGGCTTGCCCCTCGACGATCATTTGCGCGACTCCGTGTCGAACTATTTCTTTTCGCCGCTCAGAGAGGCTTTCGTCGGATCGCTTTTCGCCATCGGCGTGTTCCTGATCTCCTACAAAGGCTACCCGCGCCGTCGGGGCGAGACCTTTTCGGATCAAGTGCTGTCCAGCGTGGCGGGCGTCTCCGCGCTTTTGGTGGCGGTGTTTCCGTCTCTGGACGATTGTCTCGTGGTGAAAGCGAGTGAGAGCGACAGCTGCATCTTGCCAGAGATCACCGTGACGCAAAAACTTGTCGGCGTCGATTTGTCCGCTTGGGTGCATAACCTCTCGGCGGTGGTGTTCTTCCTCTGCCTCGTGGTGTTCTGCCTCGTGCAATTCCCGAAAACCCAAAGCCGCGTACGCCCCTATATTTACAAGGCCTGCGGCTACGGCATCCTCGTGGCGCTGGCGGTGATCGCCGGGTCTTTCGTCTACGCGCGCTGGGGCGGGGGGCAGGCGTTTGTCGCCCGCCATAATCTCGTGTTTTGGGGTGAGGCCGTGGGCATCTGGATTTTCGCGCTGGCCTGGTTGACCAAGGGCAAGGCGGATCAGGCGGCGCTGGCGTTGTTTCGGGCCTGAGGCCAAAGAAAAACCCCGCCGGTGAGGGCGGGGCTTTGTTAGATCCAGATAAAGATCAGTTCCAGCAGCTCACCAAAACCGTCATGTCACGCCCGATGGTGACCAGATCGCTGTCCGAAGCCCCCGCGGCGGCCTCAGAGGCGGACATGGTCACGCCGTTCTCGGACAGGAAACCGGCAATCTTTTCCATGTCATAGGCAAAGGCCACATCTTCGGGCAGGTCACGCCCCTGTGTCATCGCGGCAGAGGAGGCCAGCATGCCGATCACGGCGCCTGTGCTGGACAAAAGCGGACCACCCGCTTCGCCCGGAAGCGTGGTCATCGCGAGGCGCAGGATGTCTTCTTCGCCCGACAGGCCTTTGTGCTCGGCCATCAGACCATAGTTCAGCGTCGGCGCGCCAAGGCGGCCTTCGTAGGCAAAGCCGGAGACGGAAACCTCGGATTGCAGACGCGGCAGTTGGCTATCGAACCGGGCGATTTCGAGCGGGGCCAGAGCCTGTGCCGGGGTCAAAAGCGCCATGCCGTCAGCCGTCGCGGTGACGGTCGCGTCATAAGTCTCGTCGAGGGTGATCTTGGCGCAGCTTGCGACCAGAGCGGCCTCGGTCAGAACGGTGCCTTTCTCGTCGACATAAAATCCGCTGCCGGCCTTTTCCGGGCGGCGAATGTCGAGACCGGCCATCAGGTCGATGTCCTGCGCCGCACCTTCGCCGTAGGCATCGGGCAAGACGCCGTCGGTGGGCGCGAAAGACGCCTGCATCGCCTCCAAAGCCATCTGGTGGCGTTTCTCGTCAGTGGTGTTGCCGGGCGTCGGCCAGATCAGGGTCCAGCCTTTGACCACGCCATTCACCAGTTTGGCTTCAGTGTGGGAGGTGATCTGCGCATTGGTGCCGGTGAGGCTAAAGCTGTTCTGATCGCGCGACCGCGGGCCATCCATCGGCACTATCTCGAGAGTCTGCATAATCTCATAGAGACCGCCCAAAGTGGCCGCATCGCCGGTTTGCGAGATCAACAGGACCTGTGCGTCGGAGCCATCCTTGGCGGCATATTTCGCAAAAGGCGGCGTGTATTCGGAGAACTCTACGACGCCTGTCGGCAGGGTGATCGCGATGCCCGCGACGTCATCCACAACCGGGCGCAGGCCAAGGCTGTTCACCACGTCCTGATAGGCGGCCAGCACTTCGGCGCGTTGACGGGTGGTCAGAACGCCAGTGGTCTCATAGCCCTGAAGCGCCTGCCATTCGGCCATGGCGTTGCGGGTGCCGGGGCCAAAAGCGCCATCGATGCCGGAATTATAGACGCCCGCGAAATGCAGCGCGGTTTGCAGCGCCTCGCGTGCCGGGCGGTCCAATGCGCGCTCGGAGGCACGGGCCTCGGCCGGGGTTTCGTCCAGATCGACCGGCTCCATCGCGGTCTCGATCACCTCTTCGGCGACGGCATCCGTTGCCGGGGCTTCCGTGGCTTGCGGGGTCTCAATCGGCGCCAGCGTGGAAACATTCACACCGACCGGCCAAAAGGCATCCTGAAAACGGGTGCCATCGGTCAGGTAGCTGTCGCCGGGAATGCGGCCTTGGGCACGAAGCGCCAGACGCGCGGCTTCGGCCTCGGCCTCTGTGGCGTAGGGGCCAAGCGCGATGGCGTGCCAGCGGCCCGGCAGGTTGAAGCCCACGACATTCGGCAGGCCATTGGCATAGCCCTGAGCGGACTCGGTGGCCTGTGTCAGAGAGGGCTGTGCCTCAATCTGAATCCATTGTTCCGCCGAGAGAGCTGTGGTGAGGAACAGCGAAGCGGCAACGCCCAGAGGCGCGACTGCGAAAAACCTAGTCATGAAAACCCTTACTTTTTGTCGAACGGGCCATAGGGTGTCCTGTCGCCCTTGTTCGTCGTCTTTTCTTCGGGCGCTAAGAAAACAGGTTTGGGGCCGAGGTCAATATCCGGGCGGTCCGAGAGGGGCAGAAATGGAGGATATGTGATCGAATTGGGCCGGATTTCCGGCGTTCCGCCGCGAAGGGCCGGGATTGACCCATGATTGACCCATGATTGACCTATGGGTGACATTGACGCCCCCGCCGGGCTTGCCTATTGAAGAGCCGCATTCGATGCGTGAAAACACGGCCATCACTTTTGGCGAAACCTCTGGCGAAAGACGTCCCATGTCCGAGACTGTAGATAAACCGCGTTCCTTTCAGGAAATCATCCTGAGGCTTCAGGCCTATTGGGCCGCGAAAGGCTGTGCCGTGTTGCAGCCCTATGACATGGAAGTGGGCGCGGGGACGTTTCACCCGGCCACGACGTTGCGTTCTTTGGGGTCGAACTCTTGGGCTGCGGCCTATGTTCAGCCTTCGCGCCGTCCGACCGACGGGCGCTATGGTGAGAACCCGAACCGGTTGCAGCATTACTACCAGTATCAGGTGCTGATCAAACCGTCGCCGCCGGATTTGCAGGACCTCTATCTCGGCTCTCTGAAAGCCATCGGCATCGACACCGAGCTGCATGACATTCGTTTCGTCGAGGACGACTGGGAAAGCCCCACTTTGGGCGCCTGGGGTCTCGGTTGGGAGGTCTGGTGCGACGGGATGGAAGTGTCTCAGTTCACCTATTTCCAACAGGTCGGTGGCCACGATTGCCATCCCGTGTCTGGCGAGCTGACCTACGGGCTCGAGCGTCTGGCGATGTATGTTCTGGGCGTCGATCACGTCATGGATATGCCCTACAACGACCCGCAGGCGCCGATCGCGCTGACCTATGGCGATGTGTTCAAACAGACCGAGGAAGAATATTCACGGCACAATTTCGATGTCGCCAACACCGAAAAACTCCTGTCGGATTTCGTCAATGCCGAGAAAGAATGCCACGCCATTCTTTCGGTCGAACACATGGATCCGAAGACCGGCAAACGCATCATCATGGCGCATCCGGCTTATGATCAATGCATCAAGGCCTCGCATATCTTCAACCTGTTGGACGCGCGTGGCGTGATCTCCGTCACCGAGCGTCAGGCCTATATCGGCCGTGTCCGCGCGCTGGCCAAAGCCTGTGCCGATGCCTTCGTTTTGACCGAGGCGGGCGGCTGGAAAGCAGAGACTGAGTCCGCATGAATGGCAAACTGGTCGCAGGTGGTATCGTGATCTCCGCACTCGTGTTTGGCGCTGGCCTCTATTATTCGCAGGTCTACGCCTATTACAAACCGATCCCGGCCAATGCGCCGGCGGCGTCCGTCACTGTGACCACCTACGAAGGCCTGTCTGAGGACATCCTGGCCGAGAATTTCACCGGCATCGACGCCGACACCTCGCCGATCAAATTCCGCGCCTGTTTCACCACGCCCCTGTCCTTGCCGATGATGACGGAAACCTTCCAGCCCTATGAGGACGCCGCCCCTCTCGTGGCGCAGAAATGGTTCGACTGTTTCGACGCAGGCGTGATTGGCGCCGACATCGAGGCGGGCCGGGCCGTCGCCTTCTTAGGCGCAGAGAATTCTCCCTATGGCATCGACCGCGTGGTCGCCATCTACCCCGATGGCCGCGGCTTTGCCTGGAACCAGATCAACCGCTGTGGCGATGCCGTGTTCGACGGCGATCCCACACCCGTGGGCTGTCCGCCCGCTCCTGAAGGAAACTGACTATGGCTGACTTGCTGATCGAGCTCTTCTCCGAAGAAATCCCCGCGCGCATGCAAAAACGTGCCGCCGAGGATCTGAAATCTCTGGTGACGAACGGTCTGGTCGAGGCCGGTCTGACCTATGCCTCTGCGGGCGCCTTCGCGACGCCGCGCCGTCTGGCCCTGTCCATCGAAGGGCTCCTGGACGCCTCCCCGACCACGGTCGAAGAGCGCAAAGGCCCGCGCGTGGATGCACCCGAGAAAGCGCTCGAAGGGTTCCTGCGCGGGGCCGGTGTCACGAAAGACGAGCTTGAAATCCGCGATGAGAAAAAGGGTCAGGTCTATTTCGCCAAGATCACCAAGCCGGGGCGTCCGGCGGCCGAGATCGTGGCCGAGGTGCTTGAGGCCACCGTGCGCAATTTCCCTTGGCCGAAATCCATGCGCTGGGGGGCAGGCAGCCTCAAATGGGTGCGTCCGTTGCATTCCATCGTCTGCCTGATGACGCGCGAAGATGGTGCAGAAGTCGTCCCGCTCGACATCGACGGCATCACCTCCGGCAACACGGTTTGGGGGCATCGTTTCATGTCCTCCGGCAGCTTCAAAGTGACGTCTTTTGATGATTACGCGACCAAGCTGAAACAGAATTTCGTGGTGCTTGATGGCGCCGAGCGCGCCGATCACATCTGGCACGATGCCACCAATCAGGCCTTCGCGCAGGGTCTCGAAGTCGTTGAAGACAAAGGTCTTTTGGCGGAGGTTGCGGGGCTTGTCGAATGGCCGGTCGTGCTTTTGGGTGAGATCGGTTCCGATTTTCTCGACCTGCCGCCCGAGGTGTTGCAGACCTCGATGAAAGAGCACCAGAAATTCTTCTCCGTGCGCAATCCCAAAACGGGCCGCATCGAGAAATTCGTCACCGTCGCCAACCGCGAGACCAAAGACAACGGCGCGACGATCCTCGCGGGCAACCAAAAAGTGCTCTCCGCGCGTCTGTCGGATGCGAAATTCTTTTGGGAAAACGACCTGCGCACGGTGGAAGGCGACGGCATGGAGGCGATGTCCGCACCGCTCGCCAATGTCACCTTCCACAACAAACTCGGCTCTCAGGTGGCCCGCATCGCGCGCATCGCATCTCTGGCTGAAGAGATCGCGCCCATCGTGGGGGCCAAGGCCGATGAGGCCGGGGTGGCTGCGAAAGTGGCCAAAGCCGATCTCAGTTCTGAGATGGTCTACGAATTCCCCGAACTGCAAGGCATCATGGGCCGCTATTACGCGCAAAAAGCCGGGCTGTCTGACGCCGTGGCCGACGCCTGCCGCGATCACTACAGCCCGCTTGGCCCCTCCGACGACGTGCCGACCGAAGCGGTTTCGGTCGCCGTCGCTCTGGCCGACAAGCTCGACACGCTGACCGGGTTTTGGGCCATCGACGAGAAGCCCACCGGCTCGAAAGACCCCTTTGCATTGCGTCGCGCAGCCCTCGGTGTGATCCGTCTGTTGATCACCAACGATGTGCGTTTGCACCTCGACCGGTTCATCGACAGCCAGCTCCTGTTGCACAAGATTGCAGAAGCCGACGAGGATGACGGCATCATCGACACGTTGAAAGAAATCCTCGACGAGATCGCTGAACACGGCGTCTTCGGTGCGGCTTTCGATGCGATTGCCGACAAGCTTTCCGATGCGCAAAAAGACGCGGTGAACCAGGCGGCGGGCAATGTTCCTGACACCTCCGAGGACCTTTTGTCCTTCTTCCACGACCGTCTCAAAGTCTTCCTGAAAGACGAGGGCATCCGTCACGACGTGATCGACGCCTGTCTGGCGATGGAGGGCAATGACGACATCACTTTGCTCGTCAAACGTGCCCGCGCGTTGCAGGCGATGCTCGACACCGAAGATGGCACCAACCTCATTCAGGGCTTCAAACGCGCCAATAACATCCTGAGCCAAGCCGAGGAAAAAGACGGTGTCGAATATAGTTTTGGCCCCGATCTCAAATTCGCCGAAGTCGCGGAAGAGAAAGCGCTTTTTGCCGCTCTCGATGCGGCAGAAGAGGCGATCAAACCGGCGATGAAGGCCGAAGATTTCACGGCCGCCATGTCTGCAATGGCCGCGATGCGCCCGGAAGTCGATGCGTTTTTCGAGGCGGTTCAGGTCAATGCCGACAACGACATCGTGCGTCGCAATCGTTTGAACCTCTTGGGCCGTATTCGCGACATCTGCCTCTCGGTCGCGGATCTGACACGGATCGAAAGCTGACCTGAGACCGTTGCTGTGTTACCTTAGCGGCAACGGTTTCGGACGAAATCTCTGCGCCGTTACGGTTAACGGTTGCGCTCACGCGGCCTAGAGGCGTAGCGTGCCGCAACAGGGAGGTGCCGCAGTGCAGCAAGAGAGTGATATCCTTGGGTTCACCCGCATCCGCCGCGTCGCTCCGATCGCGGTTGAAACCCATGGCGGGCGGGCGAAATGCTTGCAGCGCCTGATCCGTCTTGATCTGCCTGTGCCGGAAACCGTCGCCCTGTCTTTTGACGCCGTGCATCGCCTCGCCGAGGGGTATCGCTTCGACAAAAAGGCGCTGTTGCGCGTGTTCGGCGATGCGCCTTTGCTCACTGTGCGGCCCTCGTCCGAGGACCCCGATTGGGGCGGACCGGGCGCCATTCTCAACATCGGCATGAACGATGAGCGCCACGCGGAGCTGACGCAGAGTCACGGTGCTGAGGCGGCAGACACGCTGTACTTGCGATTTGTGCAATCTTTTGCGGTGCATGTCGAACGTCTTGACCCGGAATTGTTCGAATTTGACACGTCTATGCCCGTGGCGGAGGCGCTGAAAGCGGCGCTCGATGCCCATGAGGACGAGACCGGCGAGCCGTTTCCACAAGACCCCGCAGATCAGCTGGGCCAGGTTCTGCGCTCCATGGCGCGGGCGTGGGAGGGCACAACGGCGCGGCTGTTGCGTCAGGCCAAAGGCGCACCTGCGGATGCTGGGCTTGGGCTGATTGTGCAGGCCATGTCCTTGGGGCTGGGGCCGGGTGAAAGCGGGGCAGGGGTTATGCAGTTGGTGGATTCGAACACCGGCGCGTCGCTGATCAAAGGCCGTTACAAACGCCAGTCGCAAGGCCGCGAGGCGGTCAACACTGGCGAATATGACGCCGATGAAGCGCTCTATCTGACCCGCGACAAACGCGGACTTTCCCTTGAGGAGGCGCAGCCAGAGCTGTTTGAGACGCTCGTCGAGATGTCGAAACTCTGCCGGGTGCGTCTTCGCGAAGAGATGCAGGTCGAGTTCACCATCGAGAACGGCCAGCTTTCGGTGCTGGACGCTGTGCGGGTGCAACGCAGCTCGCGCGCGGCCCTTCGCATCGCGGTGCAATTGGCCGAGGATGGCATCATCCCGCGCGAAGAGGCGATCACCCGTGTGCCCGCGCGCTCTCTGACCGAGCTGTTGCACCAACAGGTTGATCCCAAAGGAAAACGTGACGTCGTGGCCAAGGGCATCGCCGCCTCGCCGGGCGGCGCCGTGGGCCGGATCGTGTTCAATTCCAGCGTGGCGCAGAGCTATGAATCGCGTGGCGAGCCCTGCATCCTCGTGCGGCGCGAGACCACGCCCGAGGACATTCGCGGCATGCATTCCTCTGTCGGTATTCTGACCGAACGCGGCGGGGTCACTTCGCATGCGGCGGTGATCGCGCGTGGCATGGGCGTGCCCTGTGTGGTCAGTGCCTCGATGCGGATCAACGCGCGCGAACGCACGCTGACGCTGTCTGATGGGCGCACGCTCGAAGAGGGCGATATTCTGACGCTCGACGGCTCTGCTGGCGAGGCGCTTATGGGCGCGGTCAAAATGCTGCCGCCGGTGAAGGATCACTGGTACTTGCAACTGATGGAATGGGCCGATGCGATCCGTGACATCGGGGTGCGCGCCAATGCCGACACGCCCGCGGATGCCGCCATGGCGCGGGACTTCAAGGCGCAAGGGATCGGGCTGTGCCGCACCGAACATATGTTCTTTGAAGGCGACCGTCTGACCGTGATGCGCGAGATGATTTTCGCCTCACGTCACGAAGATCGGGCGGAGGCGATTGCGCGGCTTTTGCCTATGCAACGATCTGATTTCATAGAACTTTTCCGCATCATGGAAGGCCTTCCGGTCTGTATCCGCCTGTTCGATCCGCCGCTGCATGAATTCCTGCCCTCCGACCGCGAAGGCGCCAAGGAACTGGCCGAAGCGCTCGATCTGCCGCTCTCTGACGTGACGCGTCGGATCGAATGGCTGTCGGAATTCAACCCGATGCTGGGGATGCGCGGCGTGCGGCTGGGCATCACCTTCCCCGAGATTTACGAAATGCAGGCCCGCGCGATTTTCGAAGCCACCATCGAGGCCTCGAAACACGGTGCACCGGTGGTGCCGGAGATCATGATCCCGCTGGTCTCGGCCAAACGTGAGGTCGAATTGGTCAAAACCCAGATCGACGGCGTGGCGGCGGCGGTGCGCAACCAGACGGGGGCGGATTTCACCTATCGTCTGGGCGTGATGGTGGAAACGCCGCGGGCGGCCTTGCGCGCGGGTGACATCGCGCAAAGCGCAGCTTTCCTGTCCTTTGGCACGAACGATCTGACCCAAATGGCCTATGGCCTGTCGCGCGACGACGCGGGGCGGTTCATGAATTCTTATGTGCAACAGGGTGTCTTTCCCGAAGATCCCTTCCACATGCTCGATTTCGAAGGCGTTGGTGAGCTGTTGAAAATCGGGGCCGAGCGGGGACGTCAGGCGCGACCTGAGCTGACGGTTGCGGTTTGTGGTGAACACGGTGGTAACCCCGAATCTATCGCCTTTTGTCGGGCCGCTGGGTTCGATTACGTGTCCTGTTCGCCCTTCCGTGTGCCCGTGGCGCGCCTTGCCGCTGCGCAGCTTGTCGCCTACGGTGCAAAATAGTCACATTCTTATGGCAAGGCGCTGAAAATAAAGGCGGATGATGGTCCGTTTGTAGGTGTTTTCCGGCGCTTTGCTGCTTATCTCTTGACTGTCCAGGAAGGGGGCTTGGGGCCCTGGGCTGGACCTTTTGGGACATTTGACCTATCCCCCCGCTCCGAAAACACCCGTGAGGCCCCGCAATCTGGGGCGCAATGGAGGGGCAACCCTATGCAAATCCCAGCTAAGCTCAAGGCGCTCGCGCTTGTGGTTACGCTCGGCGTATCGACACTTCCGGGCCAGTCCCGTGCAGAGGTGACGGTGAGCCACTCGAACGATCCGAACCCGGTGCTTGGGCTCGAATTGAACGCGCTGTTGAACCAGGAGCGCGACGGTCTTGAAAACGTCGATGCAGATGCGATCGAGCGTCTCTTGGCCAGTTTCAAGCCGAAATCCAACACGCCGACGATCTCCTACACGCAGGACTTCCTCGCCAAACAGCCCGCCGCCCAAGGCGGTGAGCAATGGCAGTGCCTCGCGGAGGCGCTCTATTTCGAAGCGCGCGGCGAAAGCGTCAAAGGCCAGTTTGCCGTGGCCGAGGTGATCCTCAACCGCGTCTCTTCTCCCGCCTTCCCGAACACGGTCTGCGGTGTGGTGCATCAGGGCACGGGGCGGAAATACCAGTGTCAGTTCACCTACACTTGCGACGGCTATGCCGATGTCGTGCGCGAAAAAGGCGCTTGGACTCAGGTCGCCAAAGTGGCCAAGTTGATGATCGACGGTGCGCCGCGTACTCTGACGCAAGGGGCAACCCATTATCACACCCGTGCCGTCAACCCGCGTTGGGCGCGTGCTTTCGCGAAAACCGCGCAGATCGGCGTTCACATGTTCTACCGGATGCCGCAGGCCTAACACCTCAGATCACGGAATTGTTTCAGGCCCCGCCGGGAAAACGGCGGGGTTTTGCCATTTCAGAGGTGGGCCTGTGCGCCGGGCGATTGGGTCTTGGCCCACCGCCGCCAAAGCTGTAGCAAAGGCCAAAGTTTCGAAAAGGGACCGTCAATGTCCGAGATCAGACAGGCTTTTGAGCACCCCGAAGCGCGCGCGCTGGCGACCTCTGACGCGGCACCGCTTGACCGGATTTCATTGCGCGACCATGTGGTCGATGTCGAAATCGGTGCGTTTCAGGCCGAGCGCGGCGTGCGCCAGAGGGTGTCCTTCAACATCGTCGTGGAACTGACGCCGGTCACCGGCCCGATTGACGATGATGTCGACCGCATCCTGTCCTACGACCGGCTGACCGAGGCGATCCATATCGAGTTGGAGGCCGAGCGTCTCAACCTGCTCGAAACCCTTGCTGAGCGCATTGCTGAACGCATTCTGGCCGAGCCGCGCGCCTATCGCGTCTTTGTGCGGGTCGAAAAGCTCGACCGGGGGCCCGGCGCGCTTGGTGTCGAGATCGTGCGCAGCGCGGATCAGATCGGGCATGCAGAGGCCATGGAAGCGCCCGTGCCGCATCCGCTGATCGTGCATCTGGGACCGGAGTCTTTGGAGAGCGCGCAGCTCACCGCTTGGATCGACGCGTTGGAGGCCGATCCGCGTCCTGTCATTCTGACCGTTGGCTTGCCCTCGGGCGACTGGCCCGAAGCGGGTCATAAGGCGGCGCAGCGGCGGATTGATCTTTTGGCGATTGAGCAAAACGCCTGGGTTCTGGCCGGGCGTGACGCCCGCTGTGTCGTGCGCGCAACGCGGACCGAGTTGGATTGGGCGATGAAACACGATCAGATCTCTGTCTGGGCGCCGTCGAAAATGGTGCTCGACGCGGTGCATGGGCCGAAAGGCGACATCGCCGAAATGGTCGCTTGGCTGGCGCAGGAGCTTTCCGCGACCAAGGTACTAAGCCTCGGCGCGGTGGAGATCGAAGGTGCCGAGCGCCGCGACGCGGATGCTGCGGTGGAGCTGTCCTGAGATGACGCAGCCCTTCTATGACCGACCGCTCCCGAGCTGCGACCCGGCCCGGCCCGAGGGCGCGTTGACGCTGGCGGGCGGCTGGTGCTGGTTCACCCATGTCGAACGCCTGCGTCGTGACGCGCCGCCGGAGATTTTGCGGGTCTCCGCGCTGTCCGAAGAGGCCCGCACGCGGTTGACTGCCGCCCGTGCCCCGATGGCGGGGCTCGATCTGAGCGCCCCCTCGGTGATGAGCATTCTCAACGTCACGCCGGACAGTTTCTCCGATGGTGGTAAATTCGACCGCCCCGAGGCGGCGCTGGCAGAGGTGCAGGAGATGATCGCGGCGGGTGTCGAGATCATCGACATCGGTGGCGAAAGCACGCGACCCGGTGCCGATTACGTCGCGGTCGAGCAAGAAATCCAACGCACCGCGCCGGTGATTTCCGCGATCCGAGAGATCAGTTCTGTGCCGATCTCTATCGACACACGAAAAGCCCCTGTGGCGCAGGCCGCGCTCAAGGCGGGCGCGAGCCTTGTGAATGACGTCTACGCCTTTACCCATGACCCTGATCTGGCGCGGGTGAGCGCGGAGACGGGGGCGCCGGTCTGTCTGATGCATGCGCAGGGTGATCCCGAGGTGATGCAGGATGATCCGCAGTACGACAACGTGCTGCTCGATGTGTATGACTTCCTCGAAGGCCGTATCAAACTGGCCGAGGCGGCGGGCATTTCGCGTGCGCAGATCCTCGTCGATCCCGGCATCGGTTTTGGCAAAACGGTTGAGCATAATCTCGCACTTCTGGAGCGGATTTCACTGTTTCACGCTCTGGGCTGCGGCATTCTTTTGGGCGTGTCGCGCAAAGGCTTTATCGGCAAGATCGGCAAGGCCCCCGTGGCCCAGGACCGCGCGCCGGGCACTTTGGCGGTGACCATGGCGGCGCTTGGGCAGGGTGTGCAAATCCACCGGGTGCATGATTTTAAAGAGGCAAAACAGGCGCTTGCCCTGTGGCAGGCGGTAACTGGTGTGAGGAGAGACAGCCATGACGCGTAAATTCTTTGGCACGGACGGGGTGCGCGGGCGCGCCAACAGCCATCCGATGACCGCCGAAATGGCGTTGAAACTCGGGGCCGCCGCCGGGCGTTATTTCCGGCGTGACGGCTCGCGCGAGCACCGTGTGGTGATTGGTAAAGACACGCGTCTGTCGGGCTATATGTTCGAGACCGCGATGACGGCGGGCTTCACCTCGACGGGCATGAATGTGTTTCTTTTGGGGCCAGTGCCAACGCCGGCTGTGGGCATGCTCACGACCTCGATGCGCGCGGATGTCGGCGTGATGATTTCCGCCTCGCACAACCCCGCCGAAGACAATGGTATCAAGTTTTTCGGCCCTGACGGGTTCAAACTGTCGGATGAGGCGGAGAGCGAGATCGAGCGGCTGATGGAAGAGGGCGTCGAACCCGCGCAGGCGCAAAATATCGGTCGGGCGAAACGCATCGACGACGGGCGGTTCCGCTACAATGAGCGGGTGAAATCGACCCTGCCGCGCGGGATGAATTTCCAAGGTCTGAAAGTGGTGATCGATTGTGCCAATGGCGCGGCCTATCGCACCGCCCCCGAGGTGCTTTGGGAGCTGGGCGCCGAGGTGATCCCGGTGGGCACGGTGCCCAACGGCAAGAACATCAACGATCATTGTGGCTCGACCTATGTCCAGACCGCCGCTGAGGCCGTGGTGGCCCATGGCGCGGATGTCGGCATCTGTCTCGATGGCGATGCGGATCGGGTGATGATCCTCGATGAAACTGGCCGCGTGGCCGATGGCGATCAGCTCATGGGCTTGATGGCCAAGGCCTGGGCCGATCAGGGACGTCTGTCTGGCGGGGCATTGGTCGCGACCGTGATGTCGAACCTCGGGCTGGAACGGTTTCTGGAGGCTGAAGGCCTGCGGTTGGAGCGCACCGCCGTGGGCGACCGCTATGTGGTCGAACGGATGCGTGCCGGGGGCTTTAACCTTGGCGGCGAACAATCCGGTCATATCGTGATGAGCGATTATGCCACGACGGGCGATGGCCTTTTGGCGGGGCTTCAGTTCCTCGCCGCCATGGTCGAAACGGGCAAGAAAGCCTCTGAGCTGACGCAGGTGTTTGAACCGGTGCCGCAGCTTTTGCAGAACGTGCGGTATGGCACGGGGCAAAAGCCTTTGGATGATGCGGGCGTCAAAGCGGCGATTGCAGCGGCGGAAGCGAATTTGAATGGCAACGGGCGGTTGCTGATCCGCAAGTCCGGCACCGAGCCTCTGATCCGCGTGATGGCCGAAAGTGTGAGCGAGAGCGTTTTGAATACGGCGGTCGAGGATGTCGTGGCGGCGGTGAAGGCCGCGACGCAGTAAACCCTGAAAATGTTCGAAAAAGACAAGAAAGGCGGCTCTTAGGGCCGCCTTTTGTGCTTCCTGACAAGGATTGTACGCGTTTAGCGACCCAGCGGAATGATGAACCCGGTCGAGATGACGCCATAGATGTCGTCGTCATAGCCGGTCGCGGCGTTGAGGAAGAGGGATTTGTAATTCAATTGCACAGAGGGCGCAAAGCCGGTGTATCCGTCGCCAAAGGAGTGGATATAGGCGCCGACGATCCCGGCCTGTGCGTGGTCCCCAATGTCCCACATTTTGGCCGCTGACAGATGTGCGGAGGTGTCCGACCGGCTGTCGCGATAGGCACCAAAGGTGTAGTTCAGCCCATAGGCGCGTTCCGCCCAGGTGAACATCAGCCCCGGATTGAATTCGTTGAAATCGTCGCCATCATCCTCGCCCCAATCGCCATAATGATGCGAGGCCAGTGGGAGGACGGCGTAATCGGGGGCCAGACCGTCCGCGAAAACAGGGGTGGCGGTCAGGAGAAGGGCGGTAAGAAGGGCTTTGATCTGCATCGGTCTCATGGATTTGGCGTGTCTCTCGGCGTTTTGTACAAAAAGCGGCGCCGAATTAAGGCCTTGTCAGGGCAATTGCGAGATCATGCACCGCCGGTGAATGGTGCGTAGGCCAAGGACATGCCGGCGTTCATCAGGGTCCAGATGACGCCCACGATCTTCCACCCGAGACCTGTGTCTCCTTTGGGCTTGGCGAGCCAAACGGCGCGGGCGACGAACAGGAAATAGACCCCCAAGGCCACGAAAGACGTTGATAACAGGAAGGAGAGAGATGGTAGAAAAGAGGCAATGGTGAAGAGGAGCACCATCAGGGGCAAGAAGAGCAGCGCGGCAAGGTAATTCCCGGCCCAAAACGTGTCGCCCAGCCCCTCGCGCCCGGCCAAGAGGCTTTTCCAGAAGCCAAGGGTGAACATCCGCGCGCGCTCATCGAGGACTTCGTTTTCGTTCTCTGGCGTCAGATCGGCGGGGATGTGGTCGTCATGCTCGGGGTTGGTCATGGGGCACTCCTTTGCGCGCATCCTGCGCATGAAAAAGGGCGCCCCGCAAGGCGCCCTTTCACCGCAGTCCGTCAACCGCGCAATTTGTGGTGCAAGATGATCGGCACCACCAGGTCTTCCTCATCCGTCAGATGTCGATTGAGGATCGCGCCGATGTCCTCGGCGTGACGCAGCACCGTGCCGGTCTCGTCATACATGTCGGCCGGGGACAACTGCGCAAGTTGCACAACCCGGTTGGCGACACGTTTGAAATCGTCCAGCGTGCCATCCAGCTCCTCGTGATCTGTCTCCAACATATCGAGCCCGGTGATCAGACGGCTCTCCGCCGCTCCAAGCTCGGGAAAGAACCGACGGTCTTCCCACGTATGATGTCCGTGCAGGCTCTGGAGCAGGATGTGCCCGTATTTCGCGAGCTTTTGCGCATAAATTTGGTCCTCCATCTTTTTGTCCAGAAACGCCTCGCTGTCCTCCCGGATATAGGAGGATAAGGTCCGGAATGTGTCATGAGCGCCCATCCATTTCTGGACAGAGCGGGCGAAGTTCGGGTGATCCGGCCAGGTCACGCGCGGATACTCCCGAAGCAGGAGCTGCATCTCTTCGGGCAACCCCTGTCTTTCGTGTACAGGGTAAGTCATGGCGGGGATATGGGGAGGGCGGGTAGTGTTACAATGTAACATTTCCGTAGGTGCGGTCATCTATCTGCGCACAAAGAGCCGTTTGATCACAGGCCATTGCGAGATGGCGACACCGCCCAGGATCAGCGCCAGTGCAAGGATCAGGGCGGGCGGCAAAGGCTCGCGCAGCACCCAAGCGCCCAACACCACCGACCAGAGCGGCACCTGATAATTCACCAGCGTCATAAAGGTCGGCCCGGCGGAGCGGATCACCAAGACGCGGAGCTGGTTCATCGCGGCGGTGGAGACGACGCCGAGGAAGATCACTGCGATAAAGGCCTTGAGCGGCGGTACGGTCGGCGCGCCTTCGGCGAGGACGGAAAACGGCAGGGTGATCAGCGCGCCCGTGGCCATCATGATTGTGGTCAGAGCGGTCGGGTTGATCGGCGGAAGGCGGCGGATCGTGATCGAATTGAGCGCGTAACAGAAGGCCACGGTGAGGCAGGCGAGGCGGCCCCAAAGCTCGAGATCCGCGCCGGAGCTGTGCAGCGCATCTTGGCCGACCAGAAGGAAAACCCCAATGAAACCAAAGGTGACGCCGATAATGGCGCGCAAGGATAGCCGTTCGCCCGCCACCATGAAATGCGCCATGGGCAAAACGACCAAGGGCACGGCGGCCATGGAGGTGCCAGCAAAGCCGGAGGTGACATATTGCTGGCCCCAGTTGAGCAACAGGAACGGAATGGCGGAGGAGACCGCACCCGCCCAGATCAACGCGACGGGATGCGGTTTGTTGTCGGGATCGCTGCCCATCTTGAACCCACCGACGCCCCAAAAGGCGGCCATGACGATGGCGGCGATGGTAAGCCGGAAGGTCGCGAGCCAAAAAGGCGTCACGCCGGTCAGGGCGATCTCGATCACCATGAAGGTCGAGCCCCAGACAAAGCCCAGGATGCCGACCATGATCCAGGAGGCGGGGGTGATCTCGGGCAGGGGAGCAGATCGGGCGCGAGACTGAGGGCGAGACTGAGGGCGGGGCATGGGCGTGTCCGTGGGAAAAGCTAACGCCGTCTCTTATCCCATATCGCGGCGGAGGGTCACGCCATATTCCGGGGTCAGGTTGGTTTGGCAGTGGTCTGAAACTTCGGGCGGAACAGCTGTCGCGTGAGCCAGCGCGGTGTTGCGAACAGCCAGCGGGGCCCGAATTGCGCATTGATCAGAGAAAGCGCAATCGTCACCACAGAGGCAAGGCCCGCGATGACGATGAGGGTGACGAGGGGCGATAGGGAAAGGCCCGTGCTTGCCACACCCGCGAAGGTCAGCGCGACAAAGAATTCGTGGATCAGATAGACTTGGAGCGAGAGCGCGCCGACAATGGCAAGTCCTTGTCCCACGAAGGGAACTTGTGCGATCAGACGCGTTGCGCTGATGTAGCCGAGGGTGAGAGCAAAGGCCAAAAGGTAGCTTTTGAGCGGGAAATTCGGCCCGGTGAGGCCGAGGATCAGGCCTGTCAGGCCGAGACCCGCGATGAGCGGCAGGACTGCGCGGGACGGCCGGGCGAAATAGGTGAGAACCGGACGGCTGAGCCAGACACCCAGCATGAAATAGGGCACCGCATGATGCAGCAGATTGTAGAGCAGGAATTCGAAGGAGCCTGTGGTCGCGGGGCTGTCGTGCCAATACGACAGGGCGACCATGAGGGCGAGGGTGGCCAGTACCTGTAGCGGCAGGGCCAGCGCGACGATCAGGCGCGCGAAGACAGACATGATCAGAATGGCCCAGACGAACCAAAGGATGCCGTAGGGCGGGAAGAAAATGCCCAGGCCTTGGCGCATTGTAGAGGCATCTGACGTCAGCCCCCAGGGATAGAGATCGAGGCCCAGGGCCTCCGCTGCCCAAGACAGCAGGGACCAGACAAGAATGAGCCAGGCGCAGAACAGAACGCGGCTTTCAAGTGTGACGGCCCAAGGTTTGGACAGTTTCGAGCGATAGAACAGGCCGGAGCAAAAGAGAAAAGCGGGCATCCAGAAATGATCGCCGATCCAGTCGAGCCAGAACAGGCGGCCCGGGATGTCGGTGATTTGGCTGCTGGCTTGCAGGCTATGGTGGAAAATCACCATGAGAATGGTCAGTCCGCGAATGGTATCGACCCAGGTTTCGCGCTCTTTGACTTTCCCGTCTTTCGCCATTTGGCATACCCATTTTTCACTGATGATCACTGGTCTGAGCCTTAGCACGGCTGCCTGACATCTCTGTGAAAAGCTTCGCGTTTCCGCAGCTTATCCTGCGCGATTGCTCAATGATTGTTCGCCCTAGGGCGCATCTGCGTGGTTTTGGGTCCGTTTGTCTTTGCGTTCTCTGTGGTTTAGCCAACAAAAAAGCCCCGACGCAGGAACGCCGGGGCCAATCGTCTTGGATCAAAGAACGCTTAGTTGCGCGATTTGTCCACCATTTTACCGGCGGTGATCCACGGCATCATGCCGCGCAGTTTGTTGCCGGTTTCCTCGATGAGGTGCTCATCGTTGGCACGACGGGAGGCTTTGAGCGTCGGCTGACCAACGGCATTTTCGAGCATGAAGTCACGCACGAATTTGCCCTGTTGGATGTCGGCGAGAACCTCTTTCATGGCTTTCTTGGTCTGCTCGTAGGGCAGGATGCGCGGGCCGGTGACATACTGGCCGTATTCCGCGGTGTTGGAGATGGAGTAATCCATGTTCGCGATGCCGCCTTCGTAGATCAGGTCCACGATGAGTTTCACTTCGTGCAGACATTCGAAATAGGCCATTTCCGGCGCATAACCGGCTTCGACCAGGGTTTCGAAACCGCAGCGGATCAGCTCGACGAGACCGCCGCAGAGCACGGCCTGTTCGCCGAAGAGGTCGGTTTCGCATTCTTCGCGGAAGTTGGTTTCGATGATCCCGGAGCGGCCGCCGCCGATGGCGGAACAGTAGCTGAGACCGATTTCAAGCGCTTTGCCGGTCGCATCGGTGTCCACAGCCACGAGGCAGGGCACGCCGCCGCCTTTGGTGTATTCGCCGCGCACGGTGTGGCCCGGGCCTTTCGGCGCCATCATGATCACGTCGACGCCTTCTTTCGGCTCGATGAGGCCGAAGTGCACGTTCAGACCGTGAGCGAAGGCAATCGCTGCGCCCGGTTTCAGGTTGTCGTGGACGTATTTCTTGTAGGTCTCGGCCTGAAGTTCGTCGGGCATGGTGAACATGATCACGTCACACCAAGCGGCAGCTTCGGCGATGCCCATGACCTTGAGGCCTTCGGCTTCGGCTTTTTTGGCGGACGGGGAGCCTTCGCGCAGAGCCACGACCACGTTTTTCGCGCCGGAATCGCGCAGGTTCAGCGCGTGGGCGTGACCTTGCGAGCCGTAGCCGAGGATGGCAACTTTGGCTTCTTTGATGATGTTCACATCGCAATCGCGATCGTAATAAACGCGCATGTTGGGCGCTCCTTTGTTGTCTTGTCTTCAGGCATGGGCAGGGCGGTAAAGCCTGGCCCCAATGTCTGAGGCGGTTATCGCGCATAGAACATGCTTTTTCGTGACAAAGTTTGACCTATTTTGCATTTTGTGAAATTAAATCATGCGTCATAATTTAAAAATACGAAAATATCATGCAAGTCGATGACACGGACCGCAGAATCCTGCGTCAAATTCAGGCCGAACCCGAAGCGCAGGCCGCCGATCTGGCCGAACGCGCGGGCGTGACGCCTGCCACATTCGCGCGTCGTTTGGAGCGAATGCGCGCGGGCGGCGTGGTGAAATCCATCCGCGAAGAGGTCGACTGGCGGGCCATGGGGTACGGCGTTGAGGTGAGCCTTCGGATCACGCTCGACAAGACCGAACCGCGCGCCTTTGACGAATTCATTCAAGCCGCACGCGAGGTGCCGGAGGTGATTTCCATCGGCACGTTTCTGGGCCGCGTGGACGCGCGGCTTTTGGTCATCGCGCGGGATATGGCAGAGTATCAGCGGGTGTACCGCGAAAAAATCCTGACCCTGCCGCATATGACCGACATCGAGGCGCTGATGCAGGTGGCGACGATCAAAGACAGCCAGTCGGTGCCGTTGTGAGTGAAAATTGGGAAAAAGACAGCCCCGTCGCGCCGCAAGCTCCGCTTTGGCGTGCCTGTGCAGAGGCTGGATTGCCGTATCGCGAAGATCTTCAAAATCTCGCCCGACTGTCCAGCGCGGCTCATCGACCTGAAACCAATGACTATGTGACGATCTCTTGCGGTCTCGATATTCCCGCACTCTCGTTCGCCGGTGTCGGGCTTTGGAATTTTCGGTTCAGTCAGTCGTGGTATCGCGGGAACGTCAGTGGAGACGGGGCGAGGGAGGATTGGGCGGACATCACCCTGTTTGCCAATGTTTCTTCTGAGAGCGCGGGGCCTTGGGGGCCACGTCAGGGCGTGGAGGTCGCGCTCAAGGAGATCGAAGAGATTTGGTGCGCCTGTTTTGGTCCGCCTGCAAAATTTGGGTCCAGATCGGTTTGGTCTTTCGGCAATGCGTCGTTGGAAATCCTTGTGCAAAATGGTCACGTGATTGCGACGATCTGTCCGAGTTGGCGGCGCCCTGTTCCCGAGACGCTTGTGCCATGTTTTCGCGATCCGGAACATTTGTTCGGGGGAGAGGACCTTGAGGCCTTGGGGCTTGTGGTTCCGCGCTACGCCTGTCAGCCCCATCAAAATATGCCACCTGTCGGCACCTGGCTGAGCCGCGACGGAACATTTGTGATCTTGGTGCCCAAGCGTGGCGACTATGTGCATATCGCGCGCGCGTCAGAATTTCTCCGTGTGGAGTGCACTTATATGTGGCCGGCAAAGGGCGGAGGATTTTGCGAAATTTCGCTTGAGAACGACACGCCGTACCGGTTCACACTGTTGGCGCGACGGCCTCCGCAAGATCATGATGTTTCACAATATGATGCGGCGGGGGCAGCGTTGGCACGTCGTCTCGGGATCGCCTTTCGAACCAACTCAAACAATGTCGCCTATGATTGCTGAGGGTTAAACATGATTGAACTCGATGACATTGACCGTCTTCTCATCCGCGCGCTTTGCGAGGATGCGACGCAATCGGCGGGGGCTTTGGGGCGCGCGCTTGGCCTCAGTCAACCGGCGACATGGCGGCGGATCAAGCGTCTGCGTGAATCGGGCATCTTCGGGCCGCGTCGCGTGGATTTGAACCTTGAGGCGCTGGGTTTTGGCGTCACTGTGTTCTTGGGGGTCAAACTCGCCACGAAAGGCCGTGTCAGCCTCGAGGATTTCGAACGCGCGGTGCGGGCGATCCCGGAGGTGCAGACGGTGCAGCACGTTTTGGGGCTCTTCGACTATCGCCTGCGCGTCGTGGCGCAGGATTTGCCGGATTTCGAACGCGTGCTGCGGCGACGGATCATGACGCTGCCGGGGGTGGGCAATGTCGAGGCCAATGTGGTCTTGTCCGAGGAGCGTCGGCCTGGGCCCTTGTAGCCGGCCCGATTTAGGAGGTCACGGGCATGTTATGTCAATGTTATCGGTTGGGCGACGAAAACCGCCTGTGAGTGCGTTATATATTAACATGTCCAACGACGGAGACACGCCGATGCCACATCAGGACGACCACGCCGACCACGGATTTCGCCACGATTTCCCCCATCTTCTGGGCCGCCGCCGCTTTCTGACTGTCTTGAGCGGGCTGGGGCTTTCCGCCACCGCGGGGCTACCAGCCACAGCACTCGACTGTGTCGCCATTCCACGCGAAACCGCCGGGCCGTTTCCGGCGGATGGAACCAATCGGCGAGCGGGGCAGATTGTCGATGTCTTGACACAAAACGGCGTGCTGCGCCGTGACATCACATCGTCTTTTGGCGAGGCCAAAGGGCAGGCCGAGGGCGTGCCGATCTCTTTGGAACTGACCCTGCAAGATCACGCGGGCTGCACGCCGCTGGAGGGCTATGCGATCTACATCTGGCATTGCGACGCGGGCGGGGCCTATTCGATGTACAACGTGCCGGAGGCCAACTGGCTGCGCGGCCTTGCTGTGGCGGATGCATCGGGCAAGGTGGATTTTGACACTGTGGTGCCCGGTTGTTACCCGCGCCGCTGGCCTCATATTCATTTCGAAGTCTTCGAGAGTGCCGAGGCCGCCGTCTCCGGTGCGCGCCCGGTGCTGATCTCGCAATTGGCCTTTTCGGAAGGGCAGATCGGCGACATCTATCAATCGGACAAAGGGCGTTACGCGCAATCGATCCGCAATCTCGCGGGCATTCCGTTGTCGCGCGACAGTATCTTTCGGGACAACAGCGCAGCGGAACTTGCGCAACAGACCGTGGAGGTGTCTTCCGGGGCGGGATCTCTCGCGGGGCACGTGACGATCCCGATTGCGCTGTAAGTCTCTAAGAATGCATAAAAAGGGCGCCGCGTTGGCGCCCTTTTCCTATCTTGCTCTCCGGGGTCATTCCGCCGGCGTTTTACGCGGCGGGAGTTGGGCATAACCGGTCACCATCGGTGTCACGAGGTTTTCGCCCTTGCGCTTCTTGTACCAGAAAATCGCGCCGATATGGCCGATCACCATCAGCAGGAGCAGAAACGACAGCGGTTCGTGATAGGACAGCGCCTTACGCGTCACATCGCTCGAAACATATTGCGCCAGAGGGCCGACGTTGACGTAATCTTCCGGGTCGGCCAATAGCCCGCTCGTCACCTGCATCGCCAAGACGATCAACACGCCGACGACGAAAATCGCCCCCACCGGGTTGTGCCCATAGGAGCGCGACGGCTTGGAGGACGGTAGCGTCCGGGCATAAGCGAAAACCTTGCCCGGACCTTTGACGAACGTGGCGAAACGCGCGGTGGTAAAGCCGACAAAGCCCCAGATCACCCGCAGTACGACGATTACGGCCACGGCATAGCCCGCGTAGAAATGCAGCGTCATCTGGTCGGGGCCGAATTTGCCAAGCCCGAAGGCGGTGAAGAAGGCGATCACCAGTGCCCAGTGCAGCACACGCACCACCGGGTCCCAGAGATAGGTCTTTTCAAGCTGTTCCGTCATGTTTCGCCGAGCCTCGATCAGAAATCAGCGGCGCGGTAGTCGTCGTGGCAGGCTTTGCAAGTGCCGCCCACTTTGCCGACCGCCGGACGCAGCGCGTCCAGACCGGTGCCCGCGACGTCGTTCAGTTCGGCGACGGCTTGGTAAAAGGCCATGCTGGTTTCCTGAAGCCCTTCCATGTCGTCCCAGATATTGGCCTTGGCGCGGGTTTCGCCCGGCAGGTCCTCGTTCGAGGTGCCCGGCGCGAAGTAATCGGCGGTGTGGAGGCTGGCGAGCGACAGAAGATCGCCAGCGGATTGGCTGGCAAGATCGGCATCATAGTCGATTTTGCCCTGCGCGATGCCGCCCAAGGTGGACATTTCAAAGCCGACAAGCGTGAAGAATGCGCGACGGGCCTTGGCGACGTCGGAGGGGGATTGAGCAAAGGCGCCGGTGGCAACCGTGGTGGCCGCAGTGGCCGCGATCACGGTGGAGAGGATGAGTTTACGCATTGGATAGGGTTTCCCTGTCTGTTTACTGAAATAAAAAGGCGTGTCGCCCGCGCGGTAAAAACGATAATGGCACAAGTTTCATGAAATTGAATGTGACAATCTAACGTTGCGCTGCCGCAAGCTGCGGAAACGGTTCAATTTTTTGTTATGGCGCCTGTGTTGTTTGCGCAAACGAGAAATGATTGCGCAAACATCCTTTGTGGGAAACTGGGGCAAGGCCGCGTCAGGCCGACAGAATCCGTGTGACCATTTCCGTGGTGTCCCGCGACAGGTTCGGCGTCGCGAGAATGCGTTCCAACTCCGTGCGGATCATGGCCTGACGGTCGGCGTCATAGCGTTTCCATGTCTCGAAGGCCCCGCTCATCCGCGCGGTGGTTTGCGGGTTGAGCGCATCGAGCGCGATCAGTTGATCCGCCAAGAGCCGGTAGGCCGCGCCGCTGGCGTGGTGGAACCCTGCATGGTTGGCCGTCAGGGCGCCAAAGACTGCGCGGAAACGGTTCGGGTTCTTGTTGGTGAAGGCCGGATGTTGTCTCAGCACCGCGGCCACTTCGGCGGCTTTATCGGGAGCGGCGAAGGCCACCTGCATCATGAACCATTTGTCCATCACGAGGCGGTCGTCTTTCCATTGCGCTTCAAAAGCTTGCAGCTCGTCTGCGCCAAGGCCTGCGGAGAGCAGGGCCTGAAGGCTGCCCGCCTGTTCGGTCATATTGTCGGCGCGTTTGAACAAGGCCTTGGCTGTTACGCCGCTGTCTTGCAGGCTCAAAAGCCCCAGCACGGCAAGGCGCAGGCTGCGTTTGCCCGAGCCTTCGGCATTCGGGACGAAGGCGCCTGTTTCGTTTTCCTTGTACAGGGCGGGCAACAGGTCGTGCAGGTGGTTGGCCAAGATATGGCGTAGCTTTTCGCGGGCCTCATAGATGCGCTGTGGATCTGGGACGACACCGGCATCGACCAGCGACTGCGCCAGATCGTCCTGCGACGGCAGGCCCAAAGACAGGGCGCGGAAGGCCGGGTCGAGGCCGTCATCGATGAGCACCGATTTGATCGCGTCGAGATAGGCAAAGCTTGGTTCCGTGCCGTTGACGATCATCGACAGCAGCGTGTCTTTTGCCAGCGCCCGGCCCATTTCCCATTTCTGGAACGGGTCGGTGTCATGCGCCAAAAGGAAAGCGCGGGTGTCGTTGTCGATCTCGCGCTCCAAAATCACAGGCGCGGAGAAATCGCGCAGCACGGAGGCCACGGGCCGCGCGCCGAGACCCTCGAAGGTAAAGCTCTGCGTGACTTCGGTCATCTCCAAAACGGTGGTTGGCACCATCTCATCGCCATTCGGGCCGATGAGCCCGGTGGCGATCGGGATGACTTGCGGGTTTTTCTCGCTTTGACCGGGCGTGGCGGGCGTCGTCTGGGTGAAGGTCAGCGTCAACGTGCTGTCGTCCCAGCTCTCGCTCATTTTCAGGCGCGGCGTGCCCGCTTGGGAGTACCATTGTTTGAATTGTGCAAGATTGCGCCCTGTGACCTCTTCGAAAGCGGCCAGCCAATCTTCGATGGTCACGGCCTCGCCGTCGTGGCGTTCGAAATAGAGATCGCAACCTTTGCGGTAGGCCTCATCGCCGATGAGACGGCGCAGCATGCCAATGATCTCGGCGCCTTTCTCATAGACGGTGGCGGTGTAGAAATTGTTGATCTCGACAAAGCTCTCGGGCCGCACAGGGTGGGCCAGAGGGCCGTTGTCCTCGCGGAACTGTCGGGCGCGCAGAGTGAGAACTTCTTCAATCCTTTTAACGGCATGGCTGCGCATGTCGCCGGAGAACATTTGATCGCGATAGACCGTCAGACCCTCTTTCAGGCAGAGCTGAAACCAGTCGCGGCAGGTGATGCGGTTGCCGGTCCAGTTGTGGAAATACTCATGCGCGATGATGCCCTCGATGCGTTCGAAATTGGCATCCGTCGAGGTTTCTTTCGAGGCCAGAACACAAGAGGAGTTGAAAATGTTCAGCCCCTTATTCTCCATCGCGCCCATGTTGAAGTCGTCCACGGCCACAATGTTGAAAATGTCCAAGTCGTATTCACGCCCGTAGGTGTCCTCATCCCACTTCATCGAGTCCTTGAGCGCCTGCATCCCAAAGGCGCATTTGCCCTCGTCGCCGGGACGGACCCAGATGTTCAACTCGACCTCTTTGCCGGATTTCGTGGTGAAAGCGCCGGGGTGATTGACCAAATCGCCTGCCACCAAAGCAAAAAGATAGGAGGGTTTCGGCCAGGGATCGTGCCAGACCGCAAAGCCTTCGCCGCGCTCGACCGGGTTGCCGTTGGACATAAGTACCGGCAGATCGCCCTCGACCCGCACGGTAAAGGTCGCCATCACATCGGGACGATCCGGGTAATAGGTGATCTTGCGAAAGCCCTCGGCCTCGCATTGCGTCGAATACATCCCGTTGGACATATAAAGCCCCTCAAGCGCGGTGTTGGTCTCGGGCGAAATCTCCACCTCGGCCTCCCACACAAACGGCGCGTCGGGCACGTCCACCTCGATGCCGCCCGCGACCTCGCGGGGTGTGACAGGGGCGCCGTCAACGGTCGCAGAGATCAGACTAAGATCCTCACCATGAAGGAAAAATCGCTTTTCGGGTGCCTCAGGATTCGGCGCAAAGGCGATTTTTGAGAGCACGCGCGTCGCCGTCGGATGAAGTTTAAAGGTCAGTTCGACACCATCGATCCGATAGCCGAAGGGGGTGTAGTCCTTGAGGTAAATGGTCTGCGGGGCGGTGTCTTTCATCGGGCGACTCTTTCTAACTGTGATCTTCGAAAGGTAGGCCTGAGCACGCGGGGCTGCAACGGCAGACACGGGAAATTGCGGCCGGTATCGGACATGTCGGTGCGGCAGGATCGCGGCCTTTGGCTTGTGTCCCGGGGGCAGCCGGGTAGTCTGCGCGGTGAAATCCGAGACAATCAGGTGATTCCCATAATGACGCACGTCGACAAATCCGGCCTCAAGGTCGCCCAAGAGCTTGCCCAATTCATCGAAACAGAGGCCCTTCCGGGCACGGGTGTGACGGCGGAGGCGTTTTGGGACGGTCTGGCGGGGATGGTGCGCGATCTGGGGCCGAAGAACCGCGCGCTCTTGGCAAAACGCGAAGAGATTCAGACCCAGATCGACGATTGGCATCTGGCCCGTAAAGGGCAGGATTTTGATGGCGCAGACTATACGGCGTTTCTGAAAGAGATCGGCTATCTCGTCCCGGAAGGTCCTGATTTTCAGATTGAAACCAGCAAGATCGACCCGGAATTCGCCACCAAACCGGGGCCGCAGCTCGTGGTGCCGATCACCAATGCGCGCTACGCTCTGAACGCCGCGAATGCGCGCTGGGGCTCGCTTTATGATGCGCTTTACGGCACCGATGCGTTGGGCGATTTGCCTGCTGGCAAGGGCTATGACGCCGAGCGTGGCGCGCGGGTGATTGCCTGGGCCAAGGCGCATCTGGACGCGGTCGCGCCGCTCGCGGGGGGCTCTTGGGCCGATGTGACCAAGCTTGCCGTGACCAACGGCATGTTGCTGGTCGATGGGGCGATGGGCGAGACCGGTCTGGCCGATCCGGCGCAATTCAAAGGCCATGCGCGCACGGGCGACTGGCAGATGATCCTTCTGGAGCGTCACGGGCTGGGCCTGGAATTGGCGATCAACCGCGACCATTATATCGGCAAGGATGACCCGATGGGGCTTGCGGGCGTAAACGTCGAGGCCGCCGTTTCTGCGATTATGGATTGCGAAGATTCGGTGGCCGCCGTCGATGCCGAGGAAAAGGTGGGCGCCTATCGCAACTGGCTTGGCCTGATGAAGGGCGATTTGACCGAAGAGGTCACCAAGGGTGGGGAGACCTTTACCCGCGCGCTCTATCCCGACTTCACCTATACCGCACCCGATGGCACCGCGTTCGATGTGAAATGCCGCGCCATGATGTTGGTGCGCAATGTCGGGCATCTGATGACCAATCCGGCGATCCTCGACGCAGAGGGTTTGGAGATCGGCGAGGGGATCATGGACGCGCTTGTGACCGCGATGATCGCCATGCACGACCTGCAAAAAACCACCGGCCCGCGCAACTCGCGCGAAGGCTCTGTCTATGTCGTGAAGCCGAAAATGCACGGCCCCGAAGAGGTGGCCTTTGCGGATGAGATCTTCACCCGCGTCGAAGAGATTTTGGGCCTTGAACCCAACACCGTCAAACTCGGCATCATGGACGAAGAACGCCGCACCTCGGTGAACCTCAAAGAGTGCATCCGCGCCGCCAAACACCGCGTCGCCTTCATCAACACCGGCTTTTTGGACCGGACCGGCGACGAGATTCATACCTCGATGGAAGCCGGGCCGATGATCCGCAAAGGCGAGATGAAAGATCAGCCCTGGATCAAATCCTACGAGGAACGCAACGTCGATATCGGCCTTGCTTGCGGTCTCAAGGGTCGTGCGCAGATCGGCAAGGGCATGTGGGCCATGCCGGATCTGATGCATGCGATGCTGGAGGCGAAAATTGGCCATCCGAAAGCAGGCGCGACCTGTGCTTGGGTGCCGTCGCCCACGGCGGCCACGCTGCACGCGACGCATTATCACAAGGTCGATGTCTTCGCCGTGCAGGACGAGATCGCGAAAACCGGCGCGCGCGGCACGCTCGATGATCTTTTGACCATTCCGGTCGCCAAAGGCATCAACTGGTCCGACGATGAAATCACCGCCGAGATCGAAAACAACGCCCAAGGCATCCTCGGGTATGTGGTGCGCTGGATTGACCAAGGCGTCGGCTGTTCCAAAGTGCCGGACATTCATGATGTGGGCCTGATGGAAGACCGCGCCACCTGCCGGATTTCCTCGCAGGGCCTCGCCAACTGGCTGCACCACGGCGTTGTCTCCGAGGCGCAAGTCATGGAGGCTATGAAGAAAATGGCCGCCGTCGTGGATCGTCAGAATGCGGATGATCCGCTCTATAAACCGATGGCGCCGGGGTTTGACGGCATCGCCTTCAAAGCCGCCTGCGATTTGGTGTTCAAGGGGCGGGTGCAGCCCTCGGGCTACACCGAGCCGGTGCTCCACGCGCGGCGGTTGGAACTCAAGGCGCAGGGCTAACGCATGGCGTCGATTTCGCTGGAGCAAGCCCAGACCATCATCGCGACGGCGATGGCCTTGGGCCAAGCACAGGGCTGGAACCCTTTGAGCGTCGTGGTGGTGGATGCGGGCGGTCATGTTCAGGCCTTCGCCCGCGCCGATGCCGCGCCGCCGGGGCGGTTCGATCTGGCCTATGCCAAGGCCAAAGGCGCGGTGCTCATGGGGCTCAATGGCGCTGAATTGGCGGATCGTGCGGAGCGGATGCCTCAGTTGATTTCGGGCGCGCAGTCGGCCTTTGGTCAACTTGTGGCGCTGCCCGGAAGCGTGTTGGTCCTGTCCGAGGCGGGCATTGTGATCGGCGCCGTGGGCGTCGCGGGCGACACGCCCGAACATGACGCCGAGGCCGCGCGGGCGGGCATCAAGGCAGCGGGTTTTGCCGCACGGGCCTGAGCGATTTCGTGTTTGATCAAAAAACGGGCGGATCAGCCTCGCGCACACCCCGCGCACAACCGTTGTGCTTTCGCCAACGGTACTCCGGGCCGCTCCCCCCTTTTTTCTCCTCTCAAAGCGCTTATTGTAATGTCAAAAGGGGAGTAGAATATGACACGACCAGTCGTTGGCATCATCGGCAATACGGACCTGCTGAACGGGAGCTACCCGGCCTATACGGGCGGGCGGATGAATGCCGAGGCCGTGGCGGAAGTGTCGAATTGCATGCCGCTTTTGATCCCGCCGCATCCGAATTTCGTCTCTGTCGCCGAGTTGATGGAGGCCTGTGACGGCTTTCTCTTCACCGGCGGGCGCCCGAATGTGCACCCCGAGGAATATGGCGAACAAGAGACCGAAGCACATGGCGATTTCGACCGCTGTCGCGATGCTGTGGCGCTGCCGCTCATTCGCGCCTGTGTCGAGGTGGGCCAGCCGATCCTGGGCATTTGCCGCGGGTTTCAGGAGGTCAATGTCGCCATGGGCGGTACGCTTTACCCGGAAATTCGTGACCTGCCGGGGCGGATGAATCACCGCATGCCGCCGGACGGCACGTTGGAGGAAAAATTCGCCCTGCGGCACCCGGTGCGCCTGTCGGAAGAAGGCGTGTTCCACAAGCTTTTGGGCGCCGATGAGGTGATGACCAATACGCTGCACGGGCAGGGGATTAAGAAACCCGGTGCCCGCATCGTGATCGACGGCTATGCGCCCGATGGCACGCCCGAGGCGATCTATGTGAAGGACGCGCCGGGGTTCACCCTGTCGGTGCAATGGCATCCGGAGTATCGCGCGGGCGAAGACCCGGTGTCTCGACCGCTGTTCGAGGCCTTCGGTCAGGCGGTCTATAAATTCGCCGAAGCGCGACGCCGCAAAGTGACCGAGGACGCGTGAGGCGTCCATTCGTCTGAAAAATCGTTTATTTGGAACAGGGCGGAGACAGTCTTTCTCCGTCAATGACATGGCGCTTGAGTGCCAGGGACCTATCTCTCTATCTGAATGCGGTATGTGTCCCCGGAGACGGGGCATCTGCGGCCCAAAAAATGGAGACAGACATGAAGATCGACCTTTCTGGAAAAACCGCCATTGTGACCGGCTCGACCGGCGGCATCGGGCTTGCCATTGCCCAAGGGCTGGCGGAGGCCGGCGCGGAGGTCGTCATCACCGGGCGCTCTCAAGCCGGTGTCGATGCGGCGCTCAGCACAATCGACGGGGCGGCACGCGGCGTTGTGGCCGATCTCGGCACCGCGGAAGGCTGTGCGGCGCTGATCGCGGCGGAGCAGGAAGCTGATATTCTCGTCAACAACCTGGGCATCTACGGTCGGCAGGATTACTTCGACATTTCGGATGATGAATGGGAGCGCTATTTCCAGATCAACATCATGAGCGGCGTGCGCCTGTCGCGGCATTATGCCCAAGGCATGCGGGATCGCGGCTGGGGGCGGATTCAATTCATCTCAAGCGAATCCGCGCTGAACATTCCGGCGGATATGGTGCAATATGGCGTGTCGAAATCGGCGCTTCAAGGCGTGTCGCGCGGCCTCGCCAAAGTGCTGGCCGGGACGGGTGTCACAGTCAACACCATCTTGCCGGGGCCGACGCGCACCGAGGGCGCGGTGTCGATGATCAAGGGCATGGCCGACGATCGAGGCGTGACGCCTGAGGAGATGGAAACGCTATTCTTGCAGGAAAAACGCCCCTCTGGCCTTTTGGGGCGGTTCGCGGCGCCCGAAGAGGTGGCCGCCATGTGCGTCTATGCCGCCTCGCCTCAGGCCAGCGCCACGACGGGGGCGGCGCTCAAGGTCGAAGGCGGGATTGTCGAAAGCATCGCTTAAAACGGAAGGGCGCGGCGTGCGCCATGTCGTGCCCTTAAAGCTGTTTTTGCATTCGAAAATTCTCGATCGCGACGCTGTCGCGGATCACGCTTTGCCGGGCCACCACCTGCCAGCCGCGTTTTTCAAAGAAACGACGCGCAAGGTGGCTGGCTTCTGTGTCCATCTGGGAGAGGCCCAGGCGGCGCGCTTCTGTCTCGCAGGCGTCATAAAGTCGGGCAGCGGTGCCTTTGCCCATCTCTTCCAGCGCAACATAGGCAAAGTCGATGTGGCCGTCGTGCCCCATGGTGAAAAAGCCCCGGATCTTGCCCCAGCGCGTGGCGCAGATCGCAAAGCCGCTGGTCAGACGTTCTGGCCAGCTGTCGGGGGCATGCGCGCGTGCGGGCGCCCAGGCGGCGCGCTGTTCGGCGCCGTAAAACGCCCCCGTGCCGCCATGGACGGTGCGGTGAAAGAGCGCATAGCAGACATCTGCATCTTTTGGGGTCAAAGGGCGAAGTTTCATGGAGGCGCTTCTAGCGACTGTCGCAAACCGGGGCTAGGCTGAAGCCATGAAAAGACTCGATTATCCACCGATCTGGCTGTTGGGATTCATGGGGCTCGCTTGGGCGCTCAACTGGGTTTTGACCAAAGCCGGGCTTGGCTTTGAGGCGCCATACGCGCTCAAACTTCTGGGTGGGATGCTGATCGCCGTGGGGCTCATGCTCATGGCGCTGGCGGTCTTTGCCATGCTGCGGCATCGCACCACCGTGGTGCCGCATCGGGTGCCCGTCGCCATCGTGACGGATGGCGTTTACAGATTGACAAGAAACCCGATTTATCTGGGCGACGCCTTTACACTTGTGGGCTTTTCTCTACTGTTCGCCAATTCGGCAGGCATGCTTTTGGTCCCCGTTTTTATGGCGGTGATCCAAAGACGTTTCATTGTCGAGGAAGAATCCTGGCTCAGGACGAAGTTTCCGGCGGAATTTCAAACCTGGGCAGAACAAACGCGGCGTTGGCTCTGACTTTACGTCCTACTTTTTGGCGATGTTTGCGCAATAATGTTGCGCTGCACTGCTGCAATTAGGTAAGGAAGAGGTCAACGAAGGACTATGACTGGGGAAAAGAGGATCAACACGTGAAATTCGGTGTTCCTAAGGAAGTCTTTGAGGGGGAAGCGCGTGTCGCGCTGACGCCTGAAAGCGCCAAGCAATTACAAAAGCTTGGGTATGACTGTGCCATTGAGACCGGGGCGGGTGCGCTCGCCGGGTTCTCGGATAAGGATTATGAAGAGGCCGGCGTCGAGATCGTCAAGACGGCGCCCGCGCTCTGGAAGGATTGCGACATTGTCGCCAAGGTCCGCCAGCCCAACGAGACGGAAATGAAGCGTCTCAAAAAGGGCCAGACGTTGATTTCCTTCTTCAATCCCGGCGGGAATGCCGAGGGGATGGAGGCGGCGAAGGCCAAGGGTGCCAATGTCATCGCCATGGAAATGGTGCCGCGGATTTCGCGGGCGCAGAAGATGGACGCGCTGTCGTCGATGGCCAACATCGCGGGCTACCGCGCGGTCATTGAAGCGGGCAACAACTTCGGCCGTTTCTTCACCGGTCAGATCACCGCTGCGGGGAAAGTGCCCCCGGCGAAGGTTCTGGTTGTTGGCGCCGGTGTGGCCGGTCTTGCCGCCATCGGCACCTCGACCTCTTTGGGCGCTGTGACCTACGCCTTCGACGTGCGGCCCGAAGTGGCCGAACAGGTCGAAAGCATGGGCGCCGAATTCGTCTATCTCGACTTCGAAGAAGAGCAACAGGACGGTGCGGCCACGGGCGGTTATGCCTCCGTGTCGTCGCCTGAGTTCCGCGAAGCGCAGCTGGCGAAGTTCCGCGAATTGGCGCCCGAGGTGGACATCGTGATCACCACGGCGCTCATCCCGAACCGCGAAGCGCCGGAGCTTTGGACCAAGGATATGGTCGAGGCGATGAAGCCGGGTTCGGTGATCGTCGACTTGGCGGCGGAAAAAGGCGGCAACTGTAAGCTGACCGTCAAGGACGAGAAAATCGTCACCGAGAATGGCGTAACCATCATTGGCTACACCGATTTCCCGTCCCGCATGGCCACACAGGCCTCGACGCTTTACGCCACCAACATCCGTCACATGATGACCGACCTGACCCCTGAGAAAGACGGTCAGATCAATCACAACATGGAAGACGACGTGATCCGTGGCGCGACCGTGGCCTATGAGGGCGAGATCACCTTCCCGCCGCCGCCGCCGAAAGTGGCCGCGATTGCCGCGAAGCCGAAGGAAAAGGTCAAGGAAAAGACCCCCGAAGAGAAACGCGCCGAAGAGGTCGCCGCTTTCAAGGCGCAGACCAAGCAACAGGTGACGCTGATCGCCGTCGGCGCCGTGCTTTTGCTGGGCGTGGGCCTTGTCGCGCCTGCATCTTTCATGCAGCACTTCATCGTTTTCGTCCTGTCGGTGTTCATCGGCTTCCAGGTGATCTGGAACGTGTCGCACTCTTTGCACACGCCGCTGATGGCCGTGACCAACGCAATCTCCTCCATCATCATCTTGGGCGCCTTGCTGCAAATCGGCTCGGGCAACTGGTTGGTGATCCTCTTGGCCGCGCTCTCTGTCTTTATGGCGGGGATCAACATTTTCGGCGGCTTCCTCGTGACACGGCGCATGCTCGCCATGTTCCAGAAATCGTAAAGGAGCAGAGGCAATGGATTTCGGATTTACGACGGCGGCCTATGTGGTCGCGGCGGTTCTCTTCATCCTCTCCCTGGGCGGTTTGTCGGGGCAGGAAAGCGCGAAACGCGCGGTGTGGTACGGCATTGCCGGCATGGCTTTGGCGGTGTTCGCAACGCTGATCGGGCCGGGGGCGGGGCTTTGGCTCCTGTCGCTCATCCTGATCGCGGCGGGCGGGATCATCGGCTGGTATGTCGCCAATAAGGTCGAGATGACCGAGATGCCGCAGCTTGTCGCGGCGATGCACTCGCTCGTCGGTCTTGCGGCCGTGTTCGTCGGCTTCAACGCGCATTTCGTGATGCATCATGTGGCGGGTCTGCATGGCGGCGAAGAGCTTGGCACTTTCGCAGCACTTGTGGCGCATAAGTCGCCGGTTGAGCTGAACATTCTCAAGGTCGAGCTGTTCCTCGGCATCTTCATCGGGGCGGTGACTTTTACCGGCTCCGTGATCGCCTATGGTAAACTCGCTGGCAAAGTCTCTTCGGTGGCGAAAAAGCTTCCGGGTGGGCATATGCTGAACGCGGGTGCGGCTGCGCTCTCGCTGATCTGCCTGATCTGGTACTTCAACACCGGCGGGCTGTTCCCGGTCATCCTGATGACGCTGGCGGCGCTCTTCATCGGCTACCATCTGATCATGGGCATCGGCGGCGCCGACATGCCGGTCGTGGTCTCCATGCTCAACTCCTACTCGGGCTGGGCGGCGGCGGCGATTGGTTTCTCGCTGTCGAATGACCTCTTGATCGTGGTCGGCGCGCTGGTCGGGTCCTCCGGTGCGATCCTGTCCTACATCATGTGTAAGGCGATGAACCGCAGCTTCGTTTCCGTGATCTTGGGCGGCTTCGGCGGCACAGCAGGTCCGGCGATGGAGGTCGAGGGCGAACAAGTCGCGATCGACGCCGACGGCGTGGCCACGGCCCTTAATGAGGCTGACTCTGTGATCATCGTGCCGGGCTACGGCATGGCCGTGGCACAGGCGCAAGGTGCCGTGTCCGAGCTGACCAATAAGCTGCGCGCCAAGGGCAAGAACGTCCGCTTCGCCATCCACCCGGTCGCAGGCCGCCTGCCGGGGCACATGAACGTGCTCCTGGCCGAAGCCAAAGTGCCCTACGACATCGTGCTGGAAATGGACGAGATCAACGACGACTTCCCGGACACCGACGTGGTGATCGTGATCGGCTCGAACGACATCGTGAACCCGGCCGCCCAAGAAGACCCGAACTCCCCCATCGCGGGCATGCCGGTCCTCGAAGTGTGGAAGGCGAAACAAGTGTTCGTGTCGAAACGCGGTCAGGGCACCGGGTATTCTGGCATCGAGAACCCGCTGTTCTACAAAGAAAACACGCGCATGTTCTATGGCGATGCGAAAGCGTCGATGAATGCGCTGTTGCCGAAGATCGAGTGATCTTCATTGCAGGATCACTACTCAGGAAGGGCGGTCTTCGGGCCGCCCTTTTTGTGTATTTTCGGCTGCCATGAAGATGCACAGGCGGGATGCGCCGAGACTGCTTTCCATTTGATCTTATGAGCGGCATGGTGACGTCACAGGAGATCCCCATGCAGCACACCCGCCCCGAAGACATTCAGACCGATCTGGCTTTCATCGAAAAAATGACCGCCATGCGTCACGACATCCACGCCCATCCGGAGACCGCTTATGAAGAGGTACGGACCTCTGCCATCGTTGCGGCGTATCTCGAAAGGCTGGGGATTGCGGTGCATCGCGGGCTTGGCAAGACCGGCGTGGTGGGGACGCTGAAAGGCACGCGTCCGGGGCAGAAATCCATCGCGCTGCGCGCCGATATGGATGCGCTTCATATCACCGAGGAGACGGGCGTGCCCTATAGTTCAACGGTGCCGGGCAAGATGCATGCTTGCGGACATGACGGCCACACCACGATGCTTTTGGGCGCGGCGGAGAAACTGGCCGCCAACCCGGATTTCGCAGGTGCCGTGCATTTCGTGTTCCAACCAGCCGAAGAAGGCGGCGGCGGGGCCGATGCGATGATCAAGGACGGCTTGTTCGAGCTGTTTCCGACGGATGCGATTTACGGCGTGCACAATGGGCCGATGGATCCTCTGGGGCTTTTGACCACGCGTGTGGGGCCTTACACCTCAGCCTCTGACGATTGGGAGATCGTGTTTGAAGGCACCGGAGGACACGGCGCGGCCCCGGAAAAATCCACCGATCCGACAGTGGCCGCGGGGCAATTCATGGCGACGCTCGGCAATGTTGTCTCCCGCCATGTGGCGCTGACCGATTGGGCCGTGGTGTCCATCGGCCATGTCGCAGGCGGCGAGCGTGAAAGCGCCAATATCATTCCGGCGAAAGTTATGGTCGCAGGGACGGCGCGCAGCTATGCGCCCGAGGTGCGTGACACGTTGGAACGCGAGATCACCCGGCTGGCCGAGGGCTGTGCCATGGCCTGCGGGGTGGCGGCGCATGTGGACTATGAGCGGGGCTATCCGCCGCTGGTGAACACCTGTGATGAGGTCGCCGTGACGGGGCGCGCGCATATGGCCTCGGTGGGCGAAGCATTGACGATGACGGATGCCCCGGCCATCGGAGCCAGTGAGGATTTCGCCTATTATCTGGAAAAGATTCCAGGGGCTTACGTTTCCATCGGCAATGGCGACGGGCCGGGATCAGCCTTTGTCCACACGCCGAAATTCGATTTCAACGATGCGCTGATCCCGATCGGGGTGGCCTATTGGATGAATGTCGTGGCTGAGGAGTTGGGGGCGACATGAGACGAAAGTATACCATGGCATTCAGATAAGTCTTTGAAATGGAATGAAAATATTATTTGCTTTGAAGGGCGCGCGCAGGCTATAGGCGTAAAACAACGCTGAATAAGAGACGCATATGGCCCCTTTGCAAGACCACCCGCGCCGCTATGAGCTGGCCAATGAACTGCACGCCCGTCCTTTCCCGGAGGTGAGTACCAATGCGCGGGCCGCCTATCTGGCGATCCGGGCCTCGGGCGATGCGGCGCGGCGTGACCGCGATCTGGACCGCGCGCATCTTTTGGCGCTTTTGGACCGTTACGGCGCCGCGCATCCGGCGCCGGGAGCGACGCATTATATCGGGCCTTTGGGCAAATATCGTCTGAAATGGGAAAGCCACACGGAATTCGTGACTTACACGATTTTCGCCGATGGCGTGGCGGATCGGGCCTTTGACAAAGGCACCTTTGATCTCTTCCCGGAAGACTGGTTGAATGACGCGCCGGGGCAGCGGATCACCTCCGCGCTCATTCGGGTGGAAACCGTGGAAGCAGAGGCCCAAATTGTCGAGCGGATTGACAGCTGGTTCGAGCGCGAAAGCCTTGCCGTTGCTCATGTCCTCGATGGGGCGCTGACGGTCGCGGGAGATTTTCGCATCGATGAGGCCGGGCATATGCGTTTTGCGATTTTCCCGGAACCCGATTGTGGTCGGCGTCGGATCGGGCGCGTGTTGCAGCGGCTCTGCGAGATCGAGACCTATAAGGCGATGTCGATGCTGGGCCTCGTGCAGGCGCGCAAAGTGGTGCGCGAGCTTGCGGATATCGAACAGGAACTGGCGGAGTTGATGGCGACGCTGACCTCGAAACAGGACGTTCCCACTGAGGCGCTTTTGGAGGATATTCTGGGCCTTTCGACCCGGATCGAAGGCATCGTGACGCGCACGAATTTCCGTTTTGGCGCGACCGGGGCCTATGAGGCCATCGTCAACCAAAGGATCGAAGTGCTGCGCGAGAGCCGGTTCATGGCGCGTCAGCTTTTCGGAGAGTTCATGATGCGCCGCTATGATCCGGCGATGCGCACGGTACAGGCGGCCAAGTCGCAGCTCGAAAGCCTCGCGGAACGCACGGCGCGGGCGGCGAACCTGTTGCGCACAAAGGTCGATGTCGGACGTCAGGCGCAGAACCAATCTCTGTTGGAGAGCATGAACAAACGTGCCGATCTGCAACTGCGCTTGCAGGAGACGGTCGAGGGGCTGTCGGTGGTGGCGATCAGCTATTACGCCGTGAGCCTCGTGGGCTATCTGGTCTACCCAGTCCTCGAACCGCTGCACCTGTCGAAAGGGCTGGCGCTGGCGCTGGTCACTCCGCTGGTTGTGCTTGCGGTTTGGCTTGGGTTGCGGCGGATAAAGAAGCACCATCTCGGATGATCCGGGCGGCGATCACTCCGCCCAAAGCAATTGAGATCAGCGCAAGGATGGCGGCCAGAGACAGGCTCGGCACGCCCGCAAGGCCCGCACCCACGGTGCAGCCGCCAGCCAACACACCGCCCACACCCATCAAGGCCGCACCGGCCATGTAACGCCCGGTTTGACGGGGGCTCTCGAAGCTCTGCCACCGGAAGCGGTCAGACAACAGGGACGAGACGAGAGCCCCCAAAATGACACCACCGATAAGGCCGGTGCCAAATCCCGCAGGGATCGAAGACGCCGCGACGGACCAGAACAGGGTCTCGGCGGAGGGCGAGGTGAAGGACAGGCTTTCCATCGCGATCGGGTCGAATTCGTCGAAGAGGACAAAACCCGTGCCGATCCACGCGGCGGGCACCAAAAGGCCGATCAAGGCGCCGAGGGCGAGATCGCGTTTCGATGTGGCGAGACGCCAAGCCGCAATGGCGGCAGCCCCCACGATGAGCACAGTCCAGATCAGCCCAGAGCCGGGCAGGGCGGCCTTGTCCAGCGACAGCGTGACGCCGCCCAGAGTGGTGCGCAGCGGGGCGAGGATGCCTTTGAGCGTGGCGTGGGCCACGACGGCGAAGACCACGAGCACGAGGGCCGCACGCAGGTTGCCGGAACCGGACAGAACGGTGAGACGCGAGACGCAGCCCCGGGTCAACACCATCCCGACGCCGAACATCACCCCGCCGATCACAATGGCAAGCCAGGGCAGATCGGGCGTCAGGAAACGGTGGTCTGCGAAGGAAATCAGGCCCTGCGCGACGGCGAGTTGCGTGCCGAGCACGGCGGTGGCGAGGCCCGCAAGCCAGACACCCGCAGCGGCGCCACGTTCGCCCTTTGGCCCGGCGACGGAGCGACGGAAACAAAAGCGCGACACTTCGGCCAGCGCGCCGAACAGCACACCGATCACAAGGCCAAGGATCACCGCCGCTTGTCGGGGCGCAAGGTCCAGTCCGAGAGATTCATACATGTCGCGTCCTTCCGTGAAGGTGGAATTTTATCCCTCATATGCAGAAAAATAGATGCGATGCAATCTTGTGAAGGTGCGGCCGCGCCCGTGGGTTTGGGAAAATGTTCCGATCCACACATTTGTGCGAAACGCGCGTTCGGAACCTATGCCTCGCCACGGAATTAAAGAAAAACGCGCCGGGGGAGCGGCGCGCTTTTTGTTTTTATTTGGCTGGGGCGGCGTTTCTGGCTCACCGCCCGCGAATACGCGGATCAAGCGCATCGCGCAGCCCGTCGCCGATATAATTCACGGCTAAAACGGTCAAGGAGATCGCCAGACCGGGCCAGATCACGCGTTCGGGGTACTGCTGGATGAAATCCTTCGAATCGTAGAGCAGGCGGCCCCAGGTCGGGTAATCCGGCGGAAAGCCGAGGCCCAGAAACGACAGCGCGGACTCTGTAATGATCGCATTGGCGATGCCCAAAGTGGCCGAGACCATGATCGGCGACATGATGTTCGGCAGGATATGGCGCGAGACGATCCGGTCCGACGGCGTGCCGATGGAGCGGGCGGCCAGCACATATTCGCGTTCTTTCAAGGCCAAAACATCGCCGCGCACGATCCGGGCGGTCTGCATCCAACTGGTGATGCCGATGACAAAGACGATCAGGATGAAAATCCCGGTCTCAAGGCCAAAGACCGACCGCAAAGGGTCGCGAAACAGCATGATGATCACGAGCAAAAGCGGCAAAAGCGGCAGGGCCAGAAACAGGTCGGTGAAGCGCATCAAGAGGCCATCGAGTTTCTTCCAATAGCCTGCCAAGACGCCAACAAAAGTGCCGAGCACGAGAGACAGGAACATGGCGGTGAGACCGACGGAGATCGAGACCTGCCCGCCTTGCAACATGCGGGCAAGCACGTCGCGGCCCAACTGGTCGGCGCCGAAAGGATGCGCCAGAGACGGGCCTTGGTTGCGGGCGCGGATGTCGATATGGCTCGGGTCGATGGTCCAAAGGAACGGGCCGAGATAGACGGCCAGCACGATGAAGACGAAGAAAATCAGCCCGGCCATGGCCCCTTTGTGGGTTTTGAACTGATCCCAAACGTCCCACCATTGGTTGCGGGGCTTTTCCTCATGGACGGGGAGGGTGGTTGTGTCGGTCATGGTTGGCCTCCCTTAATCATAACGGATGCGCGGATCGAGCATGCCGTAGATGATGTCCGCAATGAGGTTGAAGAGCACGATGAGCACCGCGAAGATGAACGTCAGCGTCTGCACCATCGGCGCGTCAGAGGCGTAGATCGCAGTGATCAGCATCTGGCCGAGACCGTTCACTTGGAACACCTGCTCTGTGATGATGGCGCCGCCAAAGATGTTCGGCACGCCAAGCGCGATGACGGTCACCACCGGGATCATCGAGTTGCGCAGCACATGCATGAGGACGACGACGCGCTCGGACAGGCCCTTGGCCCGCGCGGTGCGGACGTAATCCTGATTGAGATTGTCGAGCATGGAGGCGCGCATGAAGCGGCTGACTTGGGCCGCGTTATAGAGCGTCAAAACGAATACCGGCATCGCCATCTGACGCACTTGGAACCAGAACGAGGGCCAATCGGTGATCCTATGCGTGGTGTCGTAGATCGACGGGAACCAACCGAGGGTCACGGAGAAGACGACGATCAAAAGCACACCCGAAAAGAAGGTCGGGATCGAAAACCCGACCATCGAGACAAAGGTGCCGAGCTGGTCGAACCAGCTGTACTGACGATAGGCGGAGATGATGCCGATCGGCACGGCGATCAGCGTCGCGAAGATGTAGGACAGGCCCACGACCCAAAGCGTCTGCGGCATGCGTTCGGCGACGACGGACATCACCGGGGAACGGGATTGGAAGGAGATAATCCGTTGTTTCCCCTCGGCAAAATTGGTGCCGAAGATATGGTCAAAGGCGACCTGAGGTTCGACCACGAAGAACTGGTAAAGCCAGTTCAGAAACCGGATGTGGACGGGTTCGCCAAGGCCCAGAGCCTCGCGCATTTTCTCTTTCACCTCGGGCGGCACGGTGAGCGGGATTGAGGCCATCGGATCGCCGGGGGCCAGATCGAGCAGCAGGAAGATCACCAATGAGATGAACAGTAGCGTCGGCACGGCGAGAACCAGACGACGGATCGTGAAATGAAGCATGAAGGCTGCCTTGCGGTCTTATGTCATTGAAGCGGGCGCCCCTTTCGGGACGCCCCACAAGAGATCACTCTTTGATGCGATACCAATCGGCCGCATTCCAGAGTTCGGAATCCCAGGTGTTCAGGATGACACCGCCCAGAGAATTGGCGTGTGCCGACAGGCGGCCACGGTCGACGAGCGGGATGATGACATATTCCTGCATCAGCATGTCGTTCATGGATTTCGCCAATTCCGCACGCTCGTTGATGTCACCGGTTTCGGCCATTTCGGCCACAAGCGCGTCATACTCTTCGGCGCAGAAACGCGGCATGTTGTTGCCCTGCCATTGGGTTTCCGGGCGCGGCGCCTGAACGCATTCCCAGTTGGCCATATAGGCTTCGGGGTCGGTGCCGTCGAAGTTGTTGGCGTACATTTCCACGTCCGCGTAGAACTTTTGGAAGGTGTCGGGCGAACCCGCATCGCCGCCGAAGAACACCGAGGCGTCGATGTTGCGCAACTCGGTTTCAACACCGATTTCTTCCCACCACTGTTTGATGATCGCTTGGAAATCCTGACGGATCGCGTTGGTCGAGGATTGGAACAGCAAAGACAGTTTCACGCCGTCTTTCTCGCGGATGCCATCGCCATCGCTGTCCACCCAACCGGCCTCTTCGAGCACGGCTTTTGCGCCTTCGATGTCCTGCGTCAGACAGGCGTCGTTGGCGGTGGATTTGTAAATTTCCGGCGCCGGCAATACGTTACAGGTCGGGCGACCTGCATCGCCATAGCCAATCTCGGTCAAAAGCGCGCGGTCGATGGCCATGGAAAGCGCTTTGCGCACCGCGATGTCGGAGAGGAAGGGGTGCGGATGCGCGGCGGTGGCGCGTTCGTCGCCCAAAGCGGGGTTCGGGTCGGTCAAGTTGACCATAATCCGCTCGACGAGCGTGCCATAGGCGCTGACAAGCTGGCCTTGGCCCTTGGCGAGCATGGCTTCGAGCAGGTCAGGTGCCACCTGGGTGTTCCAGGCGTAATCGAATTCGCCGGTCTCAAGCACGGAACGGGCCGCAGATTGCGCATCACCGCCGCCTTTCAGCGTGGCGGTGGCAAAGGCCGGTTTGGCCGGATCGCGGTAGTTCGGGTTGGCGGAGAGGGAGACCACGTCGTTGGTCTTGAACTCATCCACGACAAACGGGCCGGTGCCGATGGGGGCAAAGTTTTGATCGGTACAGGAGGCCATGGCTTCGCCGGTGCAATTTGCGAATTGGGCTTTTTGCACGATCGGGGCCTGCGCGCCCACGAAGGGACCGTAGGGGAAGGGTTTCGGCACGCCGAAGGTGACAATAACCGTCAAGGCATCCGGGGTCTCGACGGAGACAACGTCATTGTATTTCTCGGACTGGGAACAGCCGCCGCCCTCGGAGGTGCAATATTCCCAAGTGAATTTCACATCTTCGGACGTCAGATCGGAGCCGTCGGACCACTTGAGGCCTTCTTTGAGTTTCCACGTGATCGTGGTCAGATCTTCGCTCACGCCACCGTTTTCGACGGTGGGCACGGATTCGGCCAGAAACGGCACAATCGCGCCGGTTTCGTCGTAGCGCGCCAGCGGTTCCAGTACGAGAGACGCGGATTCAAGCTCTTTGGTGCCGCCCGACAGATAGGGGTTCATCGTCGACGGGGCTTGGTAATAGATGATGTTCACATGGCCGTCGGCGCCGCGTTCCGCGAAGGCGGCGGGCGCCATCGACAATGTGGCGACTGTGCCCAGAACTGTGCCCATCAGGGCAGTCTTGAGTTTCATTATAACAACCTCTCCTTGTTGAACCGGCATCGGGCCACGGACTGAACGTGATTCAGAGACTGGACCAGTGCGTGAACCGCACATTTTAAGATTTCCCGCCGGACGTGTTGTAACTCATTCCTCTTTATCGAACCTGACGCAACCTGTGCGGGTGGTCTTGCTGAGGGCAAGACGACTCGCCGGGTTGCGCGGCTATAAATTTATCGAATGATAAAAACTTAGGCGAAGCAAGGCGGTTTCTCTGAGAAAATCGGCAGACCGCCCATATCGTTACGTTATCCTTGCATGCGGTTTCAGCGAATGCTCGTATTTCAGACAAACCGATTTGACAGTGTCAGCGCGGCAGGCATAGCGTCGAGGGAAAGGTCCTCATGACAGCTCCATGAGGACGGCTCTTGTCGCTTTGAGCCGCGCGAGGACCTATCTCAATCCACCAAGACCCGAAAGGCGATCCATGCTCGATACCACTCCCGATACGCCGCCAGAGACGCCGAGAGACACGCCCGAAACCCGTGCCCTGATCGACGTTTCGCATCTCAGGGTCGAATTTCCGACCCGTGGCGGGACGGTTGTGGGCGTCAAGGATGTGTCCTTCACCATCGCGCCGGGGGAGACGCTTTGCGTGGTCGGAGAATCGGGGTCGGGCAAATCCGTGTCCTCGCTGGCGATCATGCGGCTCATCGAATTCGGCGGTGGGCGCATCGCTGAGGGCGACATCAAGCTGCGCAAAGAGGACCAGATCATCGACCTGACGGCGATGAACCCGGAAAAGATGCGGGCGCTTCGTGGCAATGAGATCGGCATGATCTTTCAGGAGCCGATGACCTCGCTGAACCCGGTGTTCACCATCGAACGCCAGCTTTGCGAAGGGCTGCGGGTTCATAAGGGCATGAGCAAAGATCAGGCCCGGGCCCGCGCCATCGCGTTGATGAAAGACGTGCGCATTCCCGAACCCGAACGCCGTTTGAGCCAATATCCGCACGAGCTGTCCGGCGGTATGCGTCAGCGTGTGATGATCGCCATGGCGATGGCCTGTGAGCCGAAACTCTTGATCTGTGACGAACCGACCACGGCGCTCGATGTGACAATTCAAGCCGAGATTCTGGCGCTTATTGACCGGTTGAAACGCGAACATGGCACCGCCGTGCTGTTCATCACCCATGACATGGCGGTGGTGGCGCAAATGGCCGACCGCGTTTTGGTGATGTTCCGCGGCGATGTCGTCGAAGAGGGCCGTGTCGAAGAGATTTTCGAACATCCGAAAGAGGATTACACCAAGGCGCTTTTGGCCGCCGTGCCGAAACTTGGCGAGATGACCGGCAAGCCCGCGCCCGAACCGATGCGTCTGATCGGTGTGCCGCAGGGCGAGATCAAACCTGTGCCCTATGCGCCCGAAGGCACTGCGCCGGTTCTTGAAGTCAAAAACCTCGTTACGCGTTTTCCGGTCAAGGCGGGGCTGTTGCGCAAGACGGTCGCCAATGTTCATGCCGTCGAGGATGTGTCTTTCTCGATCAAGCCCGGCGAAACCCTGTCTCTGGTGGGCGAGAGCGGCTGTGGGAAATCGACCTGCGGGCGCTCTGTGCTGCGCCTTGTGGAGCCGCAAGCAGGCTCTATCCTTTTGGAAGGCAAAGAGGTTCTCGACCAAAACCCGCGCAATCTGCGCCGGTTGCGCCAAGACATGCAGATGATCTTTCAGGACCCGTTTGCGTCCCTCAATCCGCAGGTGCGCCTGATTGATCAGGTCGCCGAACCGCTGCGCAACTATGGCCTTGCGCATGGTTCCGAGATCACCGACCGCGTCGCCAACCTGTTCGACCGGGTCGAACTGCCGCGCTCTTTCATGAAACGCTACCCGCATGAGCTTTCGGGCGGCCAGCGCCAGCGGATTGCCATCGCCCGCGCGCTGTCGATCAACCCGAAATTGGTGATCGCGGATGAAGCCGTGTCTGCGCTCGATGTGTCGGTGCAAGCGCAGGTGGTGAATCTGTTGATGGAGCTTCAGGCCGAGCTTGGCATTGCGATGCTCTTTATCAGCCACGACATGGCCGTGGTCGAACGCGTCAGCCACCACACGGCGGTGATGTATCTGGGCCGGATCGTCGAGATCGGCCCGCGTCAGGCCGTTTTTGAGAACCCGCAGCACGACTACACCAAATCGCTGATGACCGCCGTGCCGATCGCCGATCCGCGCAATAAAAAAATCAGTTCGAACCTGTCGTTCAAACCGATCCCGTCCCCGATTTTTCCGGCGGATCACACGCCCGCCAAATCCACCTACCGCGAAGTGGCGAAAGACCACTTCGTATTGGAGCCCATCGAGGGCTTTGCATATTGAACGCCACCGCGTTCCGTACTGACCAGAAAAGAGACTGAAATGCCCATCAAGAACCGCCTTGCCGAATTGTTGCCGGAAATCACCGCATGGCGACGCGACATCCACGAAAACCCCGAGCTGATGTTCGAACTGCCGCGCACCTCGAAAAAGGTCGCGGACCTGCTGCGCGAGTTTGGCTGTGACGAGGTGGTCGAAGGCATGGCCAAGACCGGTGTTGTCGGCGTGATCAAAGGCAAATCGGATAGCAAAGGCCGCACCATCGGGCTTCGGGCCGATATGGATGCTCTGCCGATTCTGGAAGAAACCGGCTCGGAGTTTGCCTCGAAAAACCCGGGCGTGATGCATGCCTGCGGCCATGACGGTCACACCGCGATGCTTTTGGGGGCGGCTAAATACCTCTGTGAGACCCGCAATTTCGACGGCACCGCCGTGGTGATTTTCCAACCCGCCGAAGAGGGCGGCGGCGGTGGTCGTGTGATGTGCGAAGAAGGGCTGATGGAGCGCTTTGGCATCGACGAGGTCTACGGCATGCACAATTGGCCGAACCTACCGACGGGGACCTTCGCGATCCGTCCCGGCCCGTTCTTTGCCGCCGCTGACGAGTTCGAAATCTACGTGAAAGGCAAGGGCGGCCACGCCGCGAAGCCGCATGAAACGGTCGACAGCACCGTGACGGCGGCGCATCTGATCCTGGCGCTTCAGACCATCGCGTCGCGCAATGTCGACCCGACGAAACAGGTGGTGGTCTCGGTCTGTACGGTCGAATCCTCGTCCAAGGCGCATAACGTGTTGCCCGCGCAGGTGCTGTTGAAAGGCACAGTGCGGACGCTTGACGCCGAAGTGCGGACCCAGGCCGAAGAGCGCGTGAAAGAGATTTGCGCGGGCGTTGGCGCCACCTACGGCGCGGAAATCGTTGTGGATTATCACCTCGGCTACCCGGTCATGGTGAACCACGATCAGGAAACCGAATACGCCATCGAGGCGGCCACCAAAGTGTCGGGCGGTTGCGAGGAATACCCGCTGGTGATGGGCGGCGAAGATTTCGCTTACATGTTAGAGGAACGCCCCGGTGCCTATATCATCGTCGGCAACGGCCCGGGCGCGCCGGTGCACCACCCGAAATATATGTTCAACGACGAGGCCCTGCCGGCGGGCTGTTCGTGGTACGCCGAAATGGTGGAAAGCCGTCTGCCTGCGGCGTGAGTATTTAGGCTGCAGTGAAGAGAGGGCGCCTCCAATTGGGGGCGCTTTTCTTTTGTCTGAAAATATCCCGGGGGTGAGTGCCGTCTTGGAAATGCTCTGGGGGAGCATTTCAGGCGCGAACGGGCGGAGCCCTGCGAGGCGAGGGGGCAGCGCCCCCGACCCCGCTTATCCGCCAGTGTGCGACATATGCCGGGAGACCTGACCGTCGGGCTTTTGCCGCGAATAGTCGAAATCATGGCCTTCGGGTTTGCGCAAAATGGCGGCTTCGATGGCACGGATCAGGGGGGCTTCGTCGTCCGGATGTGCGCGCAGGACATCACGCAGCGAGGCTTTGTCCTCTTGACCGAGACACATGAATAGTTCGCCGGTGCAGGTCATCCGCACGCGGTTGCAGCTTTCGCAGAACTCATGCGAGAGCGGCGTGATAAAGCCGATCTTTTGCCCGGTTTCTTCAAGACGCACATAGCGCGCTGGCCCGCCTGTGCTCTCGGGCAGGTCGGTGAGGGTAAAACGCTCCGCCAAAGTGGCGCGCATGTCCTTGAGCGACCAATACTGCCCGACGCGGTCCTCGTTGCCGATGTCGCCCATCGGCATGACCTCGATAAAGGTCTGGTCCATATCCTCGCGGGCGCACCAGTCGATCAGCGTGAACAATTCGTCTTCGTTGAAACCTTTGAGCGCGACCGTGTTGACCTTGACCCGAAGCCCTGCCTTCCGCGCGGCCTCGATCCCGCGCAGCACCTGATCGAGGCGGCCCCAACGGGTCACGCGTTGGAATTTCGCCGCATCCAGTGTGTCGAGCGAGACGTTGATCCGGCGCACGCCCGTCGCATAGAGGTCGCTGGCAAAGCGTTCCAATTGCGAGCCGTTCGTCGTCAGGGTCAGTTCACGCAAAGCGCCGCTGTCGAGATGCCGTGACATGGCGTCGAAGAAGGTCATGATCCCGCGCCGCACCAAGGGTTCGCCGCCGGTGATCCGCAGTTTCTCGACGCCGAGACCAATGAAGGTCGAACACATCCGGTCCAACTCTTCGAGCGTTAGCAATTCCTTTTTCGGCAGGAATGTCATGTTTTCCGCCATGCAATAGACGCAGCGAAAATCACAGCGATCCGTCACCGACACACGCAGGTAGGTGATCGGACGGGCGAAAGGGTCGATGAGGCGGGGTGCGTTTGGCGCGACGTTTGACATGGCGCTCAATCTAGGGCGCCGCAGTTCAGATGCCAAGTTATTTAGTCGGATTTTGTGCGAGATTGAACCACGCGCCGCACCATGCCTGCGCGTTTGCGATCATGTTTGCCGAGGCTCTTGAGCCAGCTGTCGGCCATGCGCGAGACGTCTTTGTCCGCATCCTGAAGCGCATAGGTTAGCCAATAAAGCACATCGTCTATGGCGCTCACCTCATCCTCTGTCGGATGTGCGAGTTTCGCCAAGGGCAGAGACAGTCCCAAAGCCGCACGACGGTCCAGCGCGCGTTCGGATTTGGCGAGATCATGCACCACAGCCATGCGCGACAGATCGACAGCAATGCGACGCGCACCAGCGCCCGCAAGCGCATCCAGTTCGGCCCAGGTTTCGGCCTCGGAAATCCAGCTGCAAATCTGATCCCAGATGGCGGCATCGTCGGCAATGCGCGCTTGCGTCAGAAGTTTCGCGGCCATGAGACGGGCTTCGAACACCGGCTCGGCCCAAAGCGCGCGCGCCAGATCGAGACGTTCGGGAAAGCTCACGTCCTGACGCCATGCGCGCGCAAAATTCTCCAGCACTTGGGGCGGAACCCCCAGAGCCTCCGAACGGCCAGCGCGGTCACTGAGCGCAGACGCCTTTTCTACGTCGGCGGAGCGCCGCAGGGTTTCCAGAACCGTTTCGGGAGTGATCGACATCTTTTTGCCCTTTTGATGAGGTATCGCTTGATCAGCCAAAACCACAAGAGAGCCAAAGGGACAATGAAAAACCTTATCAAACTGTTGTTGACCGCCTCCGCTTTTGCCTATGCGATGCCGATTGTGACGGCCGATTTCGCGGGCTTGAATACCGCAGAGGCGCGCAGTGAGAATGCGAATGGTGGCAATTCCGGGAACTCCGGAGGGCATGGAAATTCGGGAGAGCGCGGCAATTCCGGCAACCGGGGACAGTCGACGAGCGGCAGCCATGGGAATGCCGGGAATGCGGGGAACCCGGGTGGTAAACCGTTGGCCTCCGCACTCAAGTCTCTGAATTCATTGGGGCGCAACCCGAATGGCATCATGAATTCCTCAGACCCGAAAATGGCGCCGATCAAGGAGTATCTCAACGCTGTGGCCGAGTATGAGAACGCCGAGGATGCTCTGAATGCGGCCAATTCGGCCTATGGGGACAGCTATGCCGATCTCGCGGCCGCCGCGGCAGCGCTTGGTCTGTCGTCCGATCCGGCGAGCTGGGGCTCTGAGATTGAACAAATGAGTGCCGATCTTGCTGCAAATCCTGTTGCGGAAGGCGAGCCCGGCTATCAGGATTATCTCGATCAACTGGCCGCCGTAGAGCAGGCGCAGGCGGATTACGAACAGGCTTTGGCGGACAAAGCCGTTCTCGATGCGGCGGCGCAAGATGTGGCTGATGCAGAAGGCGCGATTTCAGATGAGGCGCTGGTCGACGCGATTGTGGCGGCTCAGAATGCCACCGGCAATGCGCCGATCACGGCGGATGATGTGACGCCGGAGATGCTGAATTACGCGAAATCCAAACTCGGGGTCTGAGGCTTTTCCCCGGGCCAGAAATCCACGTCGAAGCCGCCCCGCATTTGGGGCGGTTTCTTTTTAAGCGTTATTCGACCGTCACCGATTTCGCCAGATTGCGCGGCTGGTCCACATCCGTGCCTTTTGCGACCGCCGTGTGATAGGCGATGAGCTGCGCGGGGATGGCGTAGAGCAGGGGCGCGAAGAAATCCGGCACCTCGGGCATTTGAACCGCTTGCCAGACCCCGTCGGAGGCCACGTCGAGGCCCTTTTTGTCCGACACCAAAAGCACCTTGCCGCCGCGTGCCATGACCTCTTGCATGTTCGACACGGTCTTGTCGAACAGCGCGTCATGCGGCGCGAAGACGATCACGGGCGTGTGGCTGTCGATCAGAGCGATGGGGCCGTGTTTCAACTCGCCGGATGCGTAACCTTCGGCGTGGATATAGCTGATTTCCTTGAGTTTTAATGCACCCTCAAGGGCCAAGGGATACATCGGGCCACGGCCTAGGAAAAGCACATCGGTGGCTTCGGACAGCTCGTTGGAGACGGCGTTGAGACGGTCGTCGAGATCGAGCGCCCGGGTCAAAAGTCCCGGCAGCGTGCGCAGCTCAGCGAGGCGTTGAGCCAGCGTCGCATCGTCGATCTGACCGCGTTGATGTGCGGCCTCCAAAGCCAAAAGGGCCAGCACCGTGAGTTGGCAGGAGAAGGCCTTGGTCGAGGCCACGCCGACCTCGACACCCGCCAGGATCGGCAGGGCGATGTCGCTTTCGCGCGCGATGGAGCTTTCCGCGACGTTGACGACGGAGACGATCTTGTCGGCCTTGCCGGACATGTATCGCAGCGCGGCCAAAGTGTCGGCGGTCTCGCCCGATTGGCTCACGAAAATTGCCAGCGTCCGGGGGGCGACCGGCGGTTCGCGGTAGCGGAACTCAGACGCCACGTCGATTTCGACCGGAATGCGCGCCACCTGTTCGAGCCAGTATTTCGCCGTGTAACAGGCGTAATAGGCCGTGCCGCAGGCGACCATGATGATCCGGTCGAAGGCCCCGAAATCTATCCCTGGATCGGGCAGCACGATGCCGGTGTCATCGGCGTTGAGATAATAGGCGAGTGCTTCGGAAATCACCGTCGGCTGTTCGGCGATTTCTTTCGCCATGAAGTGTTTGTGCCCGGCTTTTTCAATGCGGGCGGCGTTCAAGGCGATGGTGCGCCGCGCACGTTGCACCTGTGCGCCGGTCTCGTCGAAAATCTCAAGGCTCTCGCGGGTGATCACCGCCCGGTCGCCTTCGTCGAGATAGGTGACCTGATCGGTCATCGGCGCCAAAGCGATGGCGTCGGAGCCCACGAACATTTCGCCCTTGCCGTGACCGATGGCCAGCGGTGAGCCTTTGCGTGCGGCGACCAAAAGGTCCTCCTCGCCGTCGAACAGGAAACAGAGCGCAAAAGCGCCTTCGAGCGTGTCGATGGTCGCCATCGCGGCCTCCACCGGCGCTTTGCCTGCGTCCATGAAGCTTTGGCACAAAAGGACAACGGTTTCCGTGTCCGTCTGGGTCACGAAGTCATAGCCCTTTTGGCCAAGCTCTTCGCGCAGCTCGCGGAAATTCTCGATGATGCCGTTGTGGACCACAGCCACAGGACCGGCCTTGTGCGGGTGGGCGTTCACCACGGAGGGCGCGCCATGGGTGGCCCAGCGGGTGTGACCGATGCCTGATTTGCCCGCGAGCGGCTCATGCACCAACAAATCGGACAGGTTCACCAGCTTGCCGACCGCACGACGCCGGTCCAGCTTGCCGTTCGACACGGTGGCGATCCCGGCGCTGTCATAGCCGCGATATTCCAGCCGTTTGAGCGCCTCGACAAGGATCGGCGCCGCTTCGTGATTTCCCAAAACCCCTACAATACCGCACATTTTACTGCCCTTTTTGCTTTTTAGCCTTCAAAGACTTTAACTTTTCGAACATTCGCACCGCGAGCATCGGTTTGTTCACCTGTTTGGCCCGCGCAATCGCCAAAGCCCCCGGTTCGATGTCGGAGGTGATCACCGATCCGCTGGCGGTCATGGCCTCATCGCCCACGGTGACCGGCGCGACCAGCATGGTGTTCGACCCGATGAACGCATTGCGGCCCACGATGGTGCGATGTTTGAACACGCCGTCATAGTTACAGGTGATCGTGCCTGCGCCCACATTCGTGCCGTCGCCGATGTCGGCATCGCCAATGTAGGTCAGGTGGTTCACCTTGGTGCCTTCGCCGATCTGGGCGTTTTTCACCTCGACGAAATTGCCAATATGCGCGTTGTTCGCCAGCTCCGCGCCGGGGCGCAGGCGGGCAAAGGGACCAACGGTCGAGCCCATCGAGACATGGCAGCCCTCGAAATGCGAAAACGCACGCAGGCGGGTCAGGGATTCCACGGTCACACCGGGGCCAAAGATCACGTTCGGCTCCACCACCGTGTCGCGGCCGATATAGGTGTCGAGCGAGAAGAACACGGTTTCAGGCGCCATCAGTGTGACGCCATTTTCAAGGGCTTCCGCACGTTTCATGGTCTGGAAAATGCCTTCGGCACGGGCCAGTTCCACACGGGTATTCACGCCCAAAGTCTCGGATTCGTCACAGGCGACAGCGGTCGCCGTACGTCCGGTTTTCCAGGCAATTTCAACGATGTCTGGCAGGTAATATTCCCCCGCCGCATTGTCATTCCCGATCTGTTCCAGCAGATCGAAGAGCACGGAGGCGTCAGCGGCCACCAAACCAGAGTTGCAGAAGGTGATCGCGCGTTCGGCCTCTGTTGCGTCTTTGAATTCCACGATGCGGGTGAGCTTGTCGCCCTCCATCACCAAACGCCCGTAACGCGCCGGGTCTTTGGCCTCAAACCCAAGCACGACCACGTCGGCGGACTTGCGGGCCTCCGCCATGCGTAGGATCGTGTCTTCGGAAATGAATGGCGTGTCGCCATAAAGCACGATGGCGTCGCCTTCGAAGCCCTCAAGTGCCGCTTTCGCCTGCAACACCGCATGTGCCGTGCCGAGTTGCTCTTCTTGGCGGGCGATGACGATCTCTTCGTCGATCTTTGCGGCCTCTGCCGCCACCTGATCACCACCGTGACCCACGACCAGAACCGTGCGCTCAGGTTCCAAGGCCGCGCCCGAGGCCAGCGCATGGGCAAACATCGGCGCGTTGCCGATCGGGTGCAGGACCTTGGGCAGGTCGGAATTCATCCGCGTGCCTTGGCCGGCGGCCAAAAGAATGAGGGCTGTTGCCATGGTGTTCGTCCCGATCTGCTCTTTTCTTTATCTGTTTGCCGTTTTACCCATGACACGCAGCACCGCAAGGTCCCACAGGGCCGGGGGGCTTCACTTATTCTGACGTCAGATTACATCGTTCAGCGGGAGTTTGCCCAAAACAGACCCGTCGTTGTCGAAAAAGGACCAGTACATGCGCACAGTGATTTTCGATCTCGATGGCACGCTTGCGGACACCTCCGCCGATTTGATCGCGGCGGCCAATGCCTGTTTTCGGGGCTTGGGCTACGGTGATGTGTTGGACGCGCAAGCCGATGCGCATACGGCCTTTCGCGGCGGGCGGGCGATGCTGACGCTTGGGTTTTCTCGCGTGAAACCGGGGTTCTCCGACGACGATGTGATGGCGCAATATCCGGTGTTGCTGGAGGCCTATGCCGAAGACATCGACACCCACACGCGGCTCTACGAGGGCGCGGAGGAGGCCATTGAGGCGCTGCGCAGCGGCGGCTATGCGGTGGGGGTTTGCACCAACAAGCCAGAGGATCTGGCGGACCGGCTGCTCACGCGTCTGGGCGTGCGCGATCTGTTCGGGTCGATGATTGGCGCCAAGACCGTGGGGGTGTCAAAACCCGATCCGAAACCTTATCTGGCGGCGGTTGAGGAGGCGGGCGGGGTGCTCTCGCAGTCTTTCCTCGTCGGCGACACGGAGACGGATCGGTCCACCGCGAAGGCGGCGGGGGTGCCCTGTGTCTTAGTGACTTTCGGACCCGATGGCGATGGGGTGAAACGGTTGGAGCCGGAAGCGTTGCTCACGCATTACAATGACTTGGGTCGTCTGACACGGGAGTTGATCGGATGAGCGACGAGGTCTTTAAAGGCAATTTCACCCAACAAGAGCCGATCCCCGAAGAGGCCATTGAGGCCGCCGTGGCGGTCATGCGCTCCGGGCGATTGCACCGCTATAACACTGGGCCGGGGGAGGCGGGGGAGGTGGCCCTGCTTGAACAGGAATTTGCCGCCTATACGGGCGCCAAATACTGTCTGGCGGTGGCCTCGGGCGGCTATGCTCTGGGCTGCGCCCTACGTGCGCTGGAAGTCCAGCCTGATGCGCCGGTCTTGACCAACGCCTTTACGCTTGCACCCGTGCCCGGCGCGATTGCGAGCGTGGGCGCTAAGCCAGTGTTTGTCGGTGTGACCGAGGGGCTGGTGATCGACCTCGATGATCTTCAGGTGAAAATTGCGGAGACGGGCGCCAAGGTCCTGATGCTATCGCATATGCGCGGGCATATCGTCGATATGGATGCGTTGATGTACATCTGTAACGGCGCAGGAGTCGCGGTCATTGAGGATTGCGCGCATACCATGGGCGCGCATTGGGACGGGGTGCCCTCGGGGCGGCATGGCGTCATCGGCTGCTACTCGACGCAGACCTACAAACACATCAATTCGGGCGAAGGCGGGTTCCTGATCACTGATGATGACGAGATCGCGGCGCGGGCGATCATGTTGTCGGGATCGTACATGTTATACGGCAAGCACCTTGCTGGTCCGGCGCCTGAAGTGTTCGAAAAGGTCAAATATAACACGCCGAATGTTTCTGGCCGGATGGACCATCTCAGGGCCGCGATCCTGCGGGTACAGCTGCGAAGTCTGGAGGCTCAGGTCGAGAAGTGGAACGCGCGCTATCGTGTGGTCGAGGCGGGGCTGCGGGACACGCCCGGTGTCACGCTCATCGACCGACCGCAGCAAGAACATTACGTCGGCTCGTCGTTTCAATTCCTGCTGATGGATTGGCCGGACGCCAAGATCGAAGCGCTGGTCGCCGCCTGTCTCAAACGTGGGGTCGAGCTGAAATGGTTCGGTGCGCCGGAGCCCACGGCCTTTACCTCGCGCTATGAAAGCTGGCGCTATGCCGAGCCGCAAAGCCTGCCCGACAGCGACCGGGTGCTGCGCGCGATCATGGATATGCGCCTGCCGCTGACCTTTAGCCTTGAGGATTGTGCGATGTTGGCGCGGATTATCCGGGACGAGGTGACGCGTTTGGCGCACTGATCCTGTAAGGAAGGCGCCATTTTCCTAGTTTTTTTGTCGGAATAAGCTTTCGAATCGCGGCATGGAAATATTTGCCGCGGTGCGGCTTAGAAAACATGCGTCACAGGTGAAAAAACTTCGCAGCCCCCTTGAAACATGGGGCTTTCTCACGCTGGCGTTGGTTGACCATAGTGTCGCAGAGGGCTAAACCACGACAAGCTAGCAAAGCAGCGCGCCTGCGATCGCCCGACAGCCCGTCCCGCGAAGAAGCGCGCCTATCAAGGAGCCGCTCGTGGAAGACTTGCTTCGGGAATATCTCCCCATCGTCATTTTCCTCGGCCTCGCCATTGCGCTGGGCCTCGTGTTCATCTTCGCAGCCCTCATCCTCGCCGTGCGCAATCCCGACCCTGAAAAAGTGTCGGCCTATGAATGCGGGTTCAACGCATTCGACGACGCGCGGATGAAATTCGACGTGCGGTTCTACCTCGTGTCGATCCTGTTCATCATTTTCGATCTCGAAATCGCTTTCCTCTTCCCCTGGGCCGTTGCGTTCAAGGACGTCGGGATCGTGGGCTTTTGGTCGATGATGGTGTTCCTCGCTGTGCTGACCGTGGGCTTTGCCTATGAATGGAAGAAAGGGGCGCTGGAATGGGCGTGACGACCGGAGCCAACACCGCAGGTGTGGACAAGGAACATTCCACGCAGGTTCTCAACAAGGAACTGCAGGACAAGGGCTTTTTGCTGACGTCCACGGAAGACATCATCAACTGGGCGCGCACCGGGTCGCTGCACTGGATGACCTTTGGTCTCGCCTGCTGCGCCGTCGAGATGATGCACACCTCGATGCCGCGTTATGACCTTGAGCGTTACGGCACCGCCCCGCGCGCCTCTCCGCGTCAGTCCGACCTGATGATCGTTGCGGGCACGCTGACCAACAAAATGGCACCGGCGCTTCGTAAGGTTTACGACCAGATGCCGGAGCCGCGTTACGTGATCTCCATGGGGTCCTGTGCCAATGGCGGCGGCTATTATCACTACAGCTATTCGGTGGTGCGTGGGTGCGATCGCATCGTGCCCGTGGACGTCTATGTCCCCGGCTGCCCGCCGACCGCAGAGGCGCTGATGTACGGCATTCTGCAGCTGCAACGCAAAATCCGCCGCACCGGCACGATTGCCCGCTAAGGAGAGCATGAGATGAGCGAAGCCCTCCAAGAACTTGCTGCGCATATCGAGATCAAGCGTCCGAATGATGTGCTGAAAACCGAGGTGGCTTACGGCGAGCTGACCGTCACGGTCACCTCCGCAGGCATCGTCGATTTCGTCGAGTTTCTGAAGACCGACAGCACCTGTAAATTCTCCTCGCTGGTGGACATCACGGCGGTCGATCACCCGAGCCGCGATCAGCGGTTCGATGTGGTCTATCACTTCCTGTCGATGTACCAGAACCAGCGTATCCGCGTCGTCGCCCCTGTGCGCGAAGAGGAAACCATCCCGTCAATCATCTCGGTCCACCCCTCTGCGGGCTGGTTCGAGCGTGAAGTGTTCGACATGTTCGGGATCATCTTCTCCGGTCACCCGGACCTGCGGCGTCTGTTGACGGATTACGGTTTCCGTGGCTATCCGCTGCGCAAGGATTTCCCGGCGACGGGCTACACCGAAGTGCGCTATGACGAAGAGCTGAAACGCGTCGTCTATGAGCCGGTGAGCCTCGTGCAGGAATACCGCCAATTCGACAACCTTTCCCCGTGGGAAGGCGCGAAATACATCCTTCCCGGCGACGAGAAGGGGGCCTGATGTGAGCGGCGATCCGGCCATCATGATCTGCGTTGGCGCGACCAAAGCGGGCACCAGCTCGCTTTATCGCTATTTGCACGATCACCCGGATTGCCACCTGCGCTCGATCAAGGAAATCCACTATTTCGACACCGTTGAGAACAACGATTACGAATTTCAGTTCGACGTCTTTTCGCGTCTGCGCGCGGATTTGATCCAGCGGCAGGACATCGCAAAGAAGAACGCGAACAAGTGGAAGACCGAGAACCTGCAACGCCAGATCGACGACGTGGACGAGATGGTGCGCATTCTGGAGCTGGGCGAGGAGGGGGTCTCTGACTATCTCTTCTACCTTCTGGACGGGATCGGCGACAAAAAACTCGCGGGCGACATCACGCCGGGCTACGGGTTGCTCTCCGAGGAGCGGCTGCGCGACATGGCCCATATGGCGCCGGACGTGCGGTTCGTCTTCATGATGCGCGATCCGGTGGACCGGCTTTGGTCGCATGTGCGGATGCAGGCCTCGCGCCAGCGCCGCCCCGGCGAAGAGGTTGCGGTGAAGGCCAAGCGGATCATGAACCGCGTGGTTAACCGCGAGCTGGAAAAACACATTGCGCCGCGAGGCGATTATCAAGGCATCGTGGAAAAGCTCAAACGCGCGGTGCCCGAAGACAAGCTTTTGGTGGGCTTCACCGAGGATCTTTTGACGGGCAAGGGGCTCAAGACGCTCTGCGCCTTTCTGGGGATCGCGGATAAACCCGTGGACCGAGAACCGCACGCTCATGAGGGCGTGAAACTGCAACTGAGTGACAAGCAACGGCATGAGGCGGCGCGCTTTCTGGCCCCGCAATATGCCTATGTGGAAAAGACCTTTGGCGAGCTGCCCGCGCGGTGGCAAGCGAATATGGCGAGGATCTGAATGATGGACGGCGACATCCGGCAAAACACCTATGATGATGGGTCTCAGGACGCGGGCAGCGGCGAACAGAAGATCCGGAATTTCAACATCAACTTCGGGCCCCAGCACCCTGCGGCCCACGGTGTGTTGCGGATGGTTCTGGAACTCGATGGCGAGATCGTGGAACGGGCCGACCCGCATATCGGGCTGTTGCACCGCGGCACCGAAAAGCTGATGGAAAACCGCACCTATCTGCAGAACCTGCCGTATCTCGACCGCCTCGACTACGTGGCGCCGATGAACCAGGAACATGCCTGGTGTCTGGCGATCGAACGTCTGGCCGGTGTCGAGATTCCGCGCCGCGCGTCGCTCATTCGCGTGCTTTATTCCGAGATCGGCCGTGTGCTGAACCACCTTCTGAACGTCACCACCGGCGCGATGGACGTGGGCGCTTTGACGCCGCCGCTTTGGGGCTTTGAAGAGCGTGAAAAGCTCATGATCTTCTACGAGCGCGCCTGCGGTGCCCGTCTGCACTCTGCCTATTTCCGCCCGGGTGGCGTCCATCAGGACCTGCCGCCGGAGCTGATCGACGATATCGAGGCTTGGGCCGATGCCTTCCCGAAGGTTTTGGACGACATTCACTACCTGATCTCCGACAACCGCATTTTCAAACAGCGGACCGTCGACATCGGTCTGATCACCGAACAAGAAGCGCTCGACTGGGGCTTTTCCGGCGTGATGGTGCGCGGCTCCGGCATGGCCTGGGACCTGCGGCGCAGCCAGCCCTATGAGTGCTACGACGAGTTCGATTTCCAGATCCCCGTCGGCACCAATGGCGACTGCTACGACCGCTACATGGTGCGGATGCAGGAGATGACCGAGGCGACGAAAATCATCAAACAATGTGTGGCCAAGCTGCGTGAGCCGAAAAATCAGGGCGATATTCTGGCCCGTGGCAAACTCACACCGCCGAAGCGTAAGGATATGAAGACCTCGATGGAGGCGCTTATCCACCACTTCAAACTCTACACCGAAGGCTTCAAACTGCCCGAGGGCGAGGTCTACGCTGCCGTCGAAGCGCCGAAAGGCGAATTCGGCGTTTACCTCAATTCGGACGGCTCGAACAAACCCTACCGCGCGAAACTGCGCGCGCCGGGCTTCCTTCACTTGCAGGCGATGGATCACATGGCGAAAGGTCACCAGCTGGCCGACGTTTCCGCCCTCATCGCCACCATGGACATCGTTTTCGGGGAGGTCGACCGCTAATGCTGCGCCGTCTTTATTCTGAACAACCCGCCTCTTTTGAATTTACGCCCGCGAACCTCGCTTGGGCGGAGGGGCAGATCGCGAAATATCCCGAAGGGCGTCAGCAATCGGCGGTGATCCCGCTGTTGTGGCGCGCACAAGAGCAAGAGGGCTGGCTCACCAAACCGGCCATCGAGTATATCGCTGACATGCTGGGCATGGCCGATATTCGCGTGCTTGAGGTCGCGACCTTCTACTTTATGTTCCAACTGCAACCTGTTGGAACTGTTGCGCATATTCAGGTTTGCGGCACCACGACCTGCATGATCTGCGGCTCGGGCGACATCATTTCGGTTTGCAAAGAGAAAATCGCGCCGAAGCCGCATATGCTGTCGGCGGATGGCAAGTTCTCCTGGGAAGAGGTCGAATGCCTTGGCGCCTGCGCCAACGCACCGATGGCCCAGATCGGCAAGGACTATTACGAAGATCTGACTGCTGAGAATTTCTCCAAGCTTCTGGACGATATGGCTGCTGGCAACGTGCCGGTGCCGGGCTCGCAACAGGGGCGCTATTCCTCCGAGCCCGCTGGTGGTCCGGTGGTTCTGGCCGAGTACAAAGGCACGGGCGCGCAGTATAATGGGTCCGTGCAGCGTGCGGTCGACATTGGCGACGGTTTGAAACGCATCGACGGCACCGAAGTGCCGCTTTTGACGCCTTGGATTTCCAAAGGCGCGGGGCATGGTGGCGCGGGCAAATCCGTGCCGAAACCGGCGCCGACGCCGAAATCCGCTGTGCAACAGGCGGCGGAAAAGAAAGCAGCAGGCAAGGCAGAGGCGAAACCTGCGGCTCCGAAAGCCGAGGCTGCTCCGGTTGCGGGCGTGGTCGCGGAGAAGAAACCGCGCACCATGAAAGCGCCGCGCAAAGCGGGCGCCGATGATCTGAAAAAGCTGAAAGGCGTGGGACCGAAGCTGGAGCAGACGCTCAACGAGCTTGGCTTCTGGCACTACGATCAGGTCGCGAAATGGACGGCGGAAGAGATCGCTTGGGTCGACAGCCGCTTGAAATTCAAAGGCCGGATCGAACGCGATGGCTGGATAGACCAAGCTAAAATCCTCGCCGAAGGCGGCGAGACCGAATTTTCTAAACGTGCGAAATACTGAGACGAAAAGCTCGAGAGGCCAAAAAAAACGGCCCGAATGAGTGACCAACAGGGACAGTTCAGGAGTACCACATGACGGACGCACAGCAGGCTAAAACGCCTAAAATCGGATTGATCGCCGCGATTTGCGGTGTGATCGCCTTTTTGGCACTGATGTGGATCGCGGGCTACTCGACGGGCGCTTCGGTGATCGTCGGCATCCTCGTGGCGCTTTTGGTCGCGATCCTGCTGTGGATCGGTTGGTATGAGGACACGACGGAGGCCCCTGAGACCAACGTCGGCCACCCGGAAGCCGATGTCAGCGCCTCTGGCCTGATGGCAACTTCGGGCATCGGCGATGAGCCGGTGTCGGCCGCCGATGAGATCGCGGTGGAACCGCACGTAGCGGACACCCGCGAGGTGCGCTCGGCGGCTGCGGCGGCGACGCCGGAGGCCGATCCGGTCGAAGAGCCGGTTGAGACGGTCGCGGAACCGGTCGCAGAGGTCGAAGAAAAAACGGAGGCAGCCCCGGTTGCCTTTGCGTCTGTCCCGGACGCCGCGGTCGCGGCAGAGCCCGATGATCTGAAGTCGATCAAAGGCGTGGGGCCGAAAATCGAAGTGCAGCTGCACGAGCGGGGGATCACAACCTTCGCGCAGGTCGCCGCACTGAGCGCTGACGAGATCGAGACCTTGGGCGCCGCCCTCAAAGGCACCTCGGCGGCGCAGCTGACGAAATGGGCCGAACAGGCCAAAATCCTCGCCACGGGCGGGGACACGGAATTCTCGAAACGCGTCAAGGATGGCGACGTTTATTGAGGAGTAAGGAAATGGTGCCTGACAAGGACCAGCATTTGGCGAAAAAGGCGCGCATGGTCGCCGTCGTGATCGCCGTCACGATGTTGGTCTGGTTGGGGGCTCAATGGTTGGGTGGGAAACTCGGATTGCCGACGCGCTACGCGTTTCTCCTCGATCTTGCCGCTTTGGCCGGGTTCGTCTGGTCGTTTGTGGTGATGTATCAGATTTGGCGTGACACGCGCCGGAAAGACTGAAGGGACAAGAGCGATGCTCAAGGATCAGGATCGGATCTTTACCAACCTCTACGGCATGCATGACCGTAGCCTTGCGGGCGCCCAAAAGCGCGGGCATTGGGATGGCACGGCGGGCATTCTCGCCAATGGACGCGACTGGATCATCGACCAGATGAAGGCCTCCGGTCTGCGTGGTCGTGGCGGCGCGGGCTTCCCGACAGGTCTCAAATGGTCCTTCATGCCGAAGGAAAGCGACGGTCGCCCGGCGTACCTGGTGATCAACGCCGACGAATCCGAGCCCGCGACCTGTAAAGACCGCGAAATCATGCGCCACGACCCGCATACGCTGGTCGAAGGGGCGTTGATCGCCGGTTTCGCAATGAACGCGGTGGCCGCCTATATCTACATTCGTGGCGAATATATCCGCGAAAAAGAAGCGCTTCAGGCCGCGATCGACGAAGCATATGACGCCGGTCTCATTGGCCGCAACGCCTGCAAATCCGGCTATGATTTCGACATCTACCTGCACCACGGGGCAGGGGCCTATATCTGTGGCGAGGAAACCGCGCTCATCGAGTCTCTTGAAGGCAAAAAGGGCATGCCCCGGATGAAACCGCCGTTCCCGGCGGGGGCGGGTCTCTATGGCTGCCCGACCACGGTGAATAACGTCGAATCCATCGCCGTCGTGCCGACGATCCTGCGGCGCGGTGCCGAGTGGTTCGCCTCCTTCGGGCGTCCGAACAACGCGGGCACCAAGCTCATGGCGCTCACCGGCCACGTCAACACGCCCTGCGTGTTCGAGGAAGAAATGTCGATGTCCGTGCGCGAGATCATCGAGAAACACGGCGGCGGCATTCGCGGCGGCTGGGACAATCTGAAAGCGATCATTCCGGGGGGCGCGTCCTGTCCGGTGCTGCCGAAAGAGGCGCTGGAAGATGCGATTTTCGACTTCGACTGGATGCGCGAGAACAAGTCCTCCTTCGGCACCGGCTGTATGATCGTGATGGACAATTCCGTCGATGTGGTCAAAGCCGTGTGGCGTCTGTCGGCCTTCTTCAAGCACGAAAGCTGCGGCCAATGTACGCCGTGCCGTGAAGGCACCGGCTGGATGATGCGCGTGATGGACCGTCTGGTGACGGGCGATGCGGAGATCGAAGAGATCGACATGTTGCTCGATGTGACCAAACAGGTCGAAGGCCACACCATCTGTGCACTTGGTGACGCCGCTGCCTGGCCGATCCAGGGTCTCATCCGTCACTTCCGCGACGACATCGAAGAGCGCATTAAAATCAAGAAAACCGGTCGCGTCTCTGCGGCGTTTGCGGCGGAGTGATCTGATCTCATGACCTCGACCAAACATATCGCGGAGCTCAACATCGGGCGGCTTGTGGCCGAACCGGGGGACCCGCGCGTGGCCGAGTTCATGGGGGCTTTGGACCGCATCAACGGCATGGGCAAACGCATGCCGGGGTTTGTCTGGATGTCCGAGGGCTCGGGCGAGCCGGGAACAGGCAATACCGAAAACAACATCGGTGACGATCCGAAATTCGTCGCCAATCTCACCGTGTGGGAAGACGTTGAAAGCCTTGAGCATTTCGTTTTCAACACGGTGCACAAGAAATTCTACGACCGCCGCGATGAATGGTTCGAACTGATGGCCGACCAGCATTTCGTGATGTGGTACGTGGAGCCCGGGCATAAGCCCACATTGGACGAGGCGCTTGAACGCCTTGCCTACAAACAAAAACATGGGGACAGCGATCAGGCCTTTGGCTGGTCGTACATCAAAGAGGCCCGGCTTTTCCGTGAGAAAAGCTGTCGGGCCATTGCTGCGGAGTAGTCCCATGACATTGACCAAACATATTGCCCTCGCTCTTGCCTTGACCGCCGGTGCTGCCGCTGCGGCGGAGCTGCCGCCTCTGCGCGAGGTGAAAGAGATCGACCAGAACATGCTCTGGGCCGGTCTCGCCGTCGAAGTGTCGGACGAATGCCCGACCATCGAGGTCAAGAAACTCAAAGGTGTTTCCTTCCTCTGGGGCCTGAAAAACAAGGCGTCCTCGATGGGCTACACGGATGACGAAATCCGCGCCTATGTCGAAAGCGACAGCGAGGAAGCCCGCATTCGCCGTTTGGGCGAGGCTTATGTGCGCCAGGCTGGGTTCGACCCTAAGACGCCCGAAGGCCTCTGTGCTTTCGGTGAGGCAGAGATTGCACGCGGGTCGATCATCGGCTCTTTCCTGAGGAGCACCAAATGATCCGCACCACGACATATGCGGCGCTGCTCGCGCTGATGGCCACGCCGGTGATGGCACAGGACATTACGACGGATGAGGACATCACCGCCGTGCTCGTCGACAATATGATTGTCACGGAACTGACGACGATCTGCCCCAAACTGGCCCCGCGCCCCGCGCGCGTGAACCAGCAGGCGAAGGACATGATGGGCGTGATCACGGCCAAGGGCTATGGGCCAGAAGACATTCAATCGCTGCAAGACCCGGCGTTTCTCGCCACGCTTGCCGCGAAATCGGAAAGCTTCTTTGCCGCAAACGGCATTGAAAAACGAGACACGGAGGCGATGTGCGCCTTCGGCAAAGCGCAGATTGCGAAGCGGACGCCGCTTGGCAAACTCATGAAGAACAGGTGATGCAGAATGGCAGATAAGCGCAAAATCATCATTGACGGGACCGAGATCGAAGTCGATCCGGCCATGACGATCCTTCAGGCCTGTGAAGTGGCCGGGATCGAAGTGCCGCGGTTCTGCTATCACGAACGGCTGTCCATCGCGGGCAACTGCCGCATGTGTCTGGTCGAGGTTGTGGGCGGCCCGCCGAAACCGGCGGCGTCTTGCGCGATGCAGGTGAAAGACATGCGTCCGGGGCCGGAAGGCCAGCCGCCGGTGGTGAAAACCAATTCGCCGATGGTGAAAAAGGCCCGCGAGGGTGTGATGGAGTTCTTGCTCATCAACCACCCGCTCGATTGCCCGATCTGTGACCAAGGCGGCGAATGCGACCTGCAAGACCAGGCCATGGCTTACGGCGTCGATTTTTCGCGCTACCGCGAACCGAAACGTGCGACCGAAGAGTTGAACCTCGGCCCGCTCGTCGGCACCGCGATGACGCGTTGTATTTCTTGCACCCGCTGCGTGCGCTTCACGACCGAGGTCGCGGGCATCACCCAGATGGGCCAAACGGGGCGTGGCGAAGACAGCGAGATCACCAGCTATCTGAACGAGACACTGGCCTCCAACCTTCAGGGCAACATCATCGATCTCTGCCCGGTCGGCGCGCTGACCTCGAAACCCTATGCCTTCACCGCCCGTCCGTGGGAGCTGACCAAGACGGAGACCATCGACGTGATGGACGCGCTCGGGTCCAATATTCGCGTCGACACCAAGGGCCGCGAAGTGATGCGTATTCTGCCGCGCAACCATGACGATGTGAACGAAGAGTGGATTTCCGACAAGACCCGCTTCATCTGGGACGGTCTGAAACGCCAGCGCATCGACACGCCTTACATCCGCAAGAACGGCAAGCTGACCAAGGCCACCTGGGCCGAGGCGCTGTCTGCCGCGAGTGCTGCGATGAAAGGCAAAAAGGTCGCGGGTCTCGTCGGCGATCTGGCCCCGGTCGAGGCGATCTATGCTTTGAAAGGTCTGGTCGAAGGTCTGGGCGGCAATGTCGAATGCCGTGTCGACGGTGCGAAACTGCCCACTGGCAACCGTGGCGTTTACGCCGGCACCGCCACCATCGCCGACATTGATGATGCGAAATACATTCAGCTGATCGGCACCAACCCGCGCGAGGAAGCGCCGGTGCTGAACGCCCGTATCCGCAAATCTTGGGCCAATGGCGCCAAAGTCGGTCTCGTCGGCCAAGCCGTTGATCTGACCTACGATTACGCCCATGTCGGCACCGACCGCGCAGCGCTGGAAAGCCTGTTGGGCCATAACTATGGCGACGTTTTGGATCAGCCCTCGCTGGTCATCGTCGGCGCAGGCGCGATCAATGAGGCCGATGGCGAGGCGGTTCTGGCGACAGCTCAGAAACTTTGCGAAGCGACCGGCTCGAAACTCATGGTGCTCCACACCGCCGCAAGCCGCGTCGGCGCGATGGATGTGAATGCCGTGACCGAAGGCGGGCTCGATGCCGCCACCAATGGGGCAGAGGTGATCTACAACCTCGGCGCCGATGAGGTCGAAATTGCTGACGGTCCTTTCGTGATCTACCAAGGCTCGCACGGCGATCTGGGCGCACACCGCGCCGATGTGATCCTGCCGGGCGCCGCCTATACCGAGGAAAACGGACTGTTTGTGAACCTCGAAGGCCGCCCGCAGCTGGCGCTCCGTGCCGCCTTCCCGCCGGGCGAGGCGAAAGAGAACTGGGCGATCCTGCGCGCACTCTCTGCTGAGCTGGACGCGACGCTGCCTTACGACTCGCTGGCGCAACTGCGCAACGCGCTCATCGCTGAGGTGCCGCATCTGGCGCAGATCGACGAGGTGCCGGAGAACGCTGTGGTTGCATTGCCGGAGAAATCGCTGGGCAAGGCCTCCTTCCGCAACGCGATCAAGGATTTCTACCTGACGAACCCGATCGCGCGTGCCTCTGTGCTGATGGCTGAATTGTCCGCCATGGCGAAAGCCCGCGCCGAGACGACGGTGGCCGCTGAGTGATGGCGCTGAGCGGGGCACATATGGCCGCTCTCGGGCTGGTGGCGGTGGGTTTGTCCGGCTGTGACAAGACCTGCTGTGCCGCGCCTGAAGCGGATGTGTCGCGCGCGGCGGCCTCCGAATATCTCGGGGTCGAGACCCGTCTTTTGGACGGTGATCTGGTGAATTTTCTCGTCTCCGCGCGTGGAGACGGGGCGAAAACAAATGTGGTGGCCTATGCCGATTGCGCGGCTGCCCAATATGCGCTGATCCGAGGGTTCGGGTTTGCGCGACATGTGCGGACAAATGTCGCACAAGAGGCTGGAATTTGGCGCGCGGATGCTGTTTACACCATCTCGCCAGCGCTCCCCGAAGGTTTGCGCAAGCTCGACGCAGAAGTCGTCGTCGCAAACTGTCGGGACAACGGAATACCGACGGTGTGAAAGGCTGAAAAATGGTCGAATTTTTCACGACAACTAATCTGGGGATCTTCCTGCTCACCCTTGGGCAGATTTTGTTGGTCCTCGTGCCACTCTTCGTGGCGCTCGCCTTCCTGATGTATGGCGACCGGAAAATCTGGGCGGCAGTCCAGATGCGCAAAGGCCCCAACATCGTTGGCATTTTCGGCCTCTTGCAGTCCTTTGCGGACTTTATCAAATACGTGGTAAAAGAGGTGGTCGTGCCGGCAGGCGCCGACAAATTCGTCTTTTACCTCGCGCCGATGATCACCTTCATCACCGCGGCCATCGCCTGGGCGGTGATCCCGTGGAACGATGGCTGGGTGATCTCCGACATCAACATCGCGATCCTCTATATCTTCGCTGTCTCCTCTCTTGAGGTCTACGGCGTGATCATGGGCGGTTGGGCGTCGAACTCGAAATATCCTTTCCTCGGCTCACTTCGTTCCGCAGCCCAGATGATTTCCTACGAGGTTTCGATCGGCCTCATCATTATCGGTGTGGTGCTGTCCTCGGGCTCCATGAACTTTGGCGACATCGTCGCGGCGCAAGACGGCAAGGGCATCTTTAGCTGGTACTGGCTGCCGCATTTCCCGATGGTCTTCCTGTTCTTCGTGTCCGCCCTGGCGGAAACCAACCGCCCGCCGTTCGATTTGCCCGAAGCGGAATCGGAACTCGTGGCAGGCTACCAAGTGGAATATTCCTCGACGCCGTTTTTGCTCTTCATGATGGGCGAGTTGATGGCCGTCGTTCTGATGTGTGCGCTGGTGTCGATCCTGTTCTTCGGCGGCTGGAACTCCCCGGTCGAATTCCTGCCCGACGGCATCCTGTGGCTGATCCTCAAGATGCTGATCGCGTTCTTCGTCTTCTCGATGGTGAAGGCCATCGTGCCGCGTTACCGCTACGACCAGCTGATGCGCATCGGTTGGAAAGTCTTCCTGCCGCTCTCGCTGGGCTGGGTCGTTCTGGTCGCGTTCTTTGCTCAATACGGTGCGTTCTGGGGAACCTATGCGCGCTGGACCGTTGGAGGCTGACATGTTGCGAAAGAGCATTTTGGCTTTGACACTCAGTCTGTTGGGCGCAGGGGCGGTCAGTGCAGGCGAAAGCGAAGGCATGGCTTGCTACAAGCAGAAAGACTATCTCTGCGCGTTCGATCAGTTGCTTGAGCATTTCCAGGGAAACGGCGGGAAATACATGATCAAGTCCCAAAGCGGTCCGCAAGCGAGTGCGAAAGCTCTGATGGAGTCTCTCATTCGTATTACAGATGCAAGCGCGCCGGGGGCGACGATCAGCCGTATCAAAGCGTACAACGCATTCACGACTGGAACTCTCGGGTCTCAACCGTGGATGCATATCACTGGCCATGTGTTGGCGGTTGAGGAGTGTGGCAAGACCGGCGACACCAAATGCCACGACGCCGCATTGAAGACTTTTTGCAGCAATACCGAGAATTGGCTTTCGACCCAATTCTTGGATCGAAAGCTGAACAAAGACTTTAGAACCCGCATGTTTGCCGTAATGAAGAAGTGTTGAGGAACCCATGGCTCTCGATTACACCCGCGCCGCCAAGTATTTCCTGATGATGGACATCTGGGCCGGCTTTAAAATCGGTCTGCGATATTTCTTCGCGCCCAAGGCGACGATCAACTATCCGCATGAAAAAGGGCCGCTTTCCCCGCGTTTCCGGGGCGAGCACGCGCTGCGTCGTTACCCGAACGGCGAGGAACGCTGCATTGCCTGTAAGCTCTGCGAAGCGATCTGCCCGGCGCAGGCCATCACCATCGATGCCGAACCGCGTGAAGACGGCTCGCGCCGCACCACGCGTTACGACATCGACATGACGAAATGCATCTACTGTGGCTTCTGTCAGGAAGCCTGCCCGGTGGACGCCATCGTCGAAGGCCCGAATTTCGAATTCTCCACCGAGACGCGTGAGGAACTGTTCTACGACAAGGAAAAACTCCTTGAGAACGGCGCGCGCTGGGAGGCGGAGATCGCCCGCAACCTCGAATTGGACGCGCCCTACCGTTAAACTTGGACCGCTAAGGAACCGAACCCTTGAACGATTTCACCAAACTTTTCGCAGAGATGATCGAGCAGAGCCAAAAGATGGCGGCCTCGTTCAACCCGGCGCTGGAGAGCTTCCAGATGCCGGCTCTCGACAAGCTGTTCCCGACGATGACGAAGGAACAGATGGAGATGTTCTGGGGCAATACGTTCAACCGCGACGGTCTGGATGCCAAGACGCGTTTGCTGGTCGTTCTGGCCGGGCAGACCGTGTTGGGCGCACAGGCCGAAGCGCCGTTCAAACTGACGGTCCGCCACGCCATCGAGGCGGGGGCAACGCAAAAAGAGATCGCGGAAGTGATCTATCAAATGTCAATGCTGGGCGGAGTTCCGGCGATGTCAAAGGCACTGGAGTTGGCGCAGGCCGTCTTCTCCGAGACGCAGGAGGGCAGTGAATGACTGTCGCAGATTACGCATTTTACCTTTTCGCCATCGTGATGCTGGTGGCCGGGGTGTTCACGGTTGTGTCGCGCAACCCGGTGCACTCCGTGCTCTGGCTGATCGTCACCTTCCTGACCGCCTCCGGGTTGTTCGTCCTGCTGGGGGCGGAATTCGTCGCGATGCTTTTGGTCATCGTCTACGTCGGCGCGGTGATGGTGCTGTTCCTCTTCGTGGTCATGATGCTGGACGTCGATTTCGCGGAGCTCAAGGCGGGCATGGCGAAATACCTGCCGTTCGCGCTTTTGATCGGTGTGGTGCTGTTGCTTCAGATGGGCTTTGCCTTTGGTGACTGGCACACGGCCGAGGGTGCCGAGGCGCTGCGCCGTTCGGTGACGCCGGACGCGGCCGAGGTGCACAACACCGCCGCTCTGGGCCAGCTCATGTATGACGATTACCTGATGCTCTTCCAACTGGCCGGTCTGATCCTTTTGGTCGCCATGATCGGCGCCATCGTCCTGACGCTGCGCCACCGCTCGGATGTCAAACGCCAGAACGTGCTGAAACAGATGTATCGCAAGCCCGAAGAGTCTTTCGAAATGAAAGACGTGAAACCGGGGCAGGGGCTTTAAGCCTGACGTGAATGACCGGGGCGAGGTCTTCCCGCGCCCCGAACCAAAGGCCGCAAAAGCGGCGAGAGAGAAAGAACTGAGGGACGACATGGTCGGACTTGAACATTACCTGACAGTGGCCGCGGCGCTGTTTGTCATCGGCATCTTCGGGCTCTTTTTGAACCGGAAGAACATCATCATCATCCTGATGTCGATCGAGATGATCCTGCTGTCGGTCAATATCAACCTTGTCGCCTTCTCCTCCTTTATGGGGGATTTGACGGGACAGATTTTCACGATGCTGGTGCTCACCGTAGCCGCAGCAGAGGCCGCCATCGGGTTGGCCATTCTCGTGAGCTTCTTCCGCAACCGCGGCACGATCGACGTCGAAGACGTCAACGTGATGAAAGGGTAAGGGCAAATGGAAACGATCATCCTCTTCGCGCCGCTGGTCGGCGCCCTCGTCGGCGGCTTTGGCTGGCGTGTGATCGGCGAGAAGCCCGCGCAATATCTGACCACGGGTTTGTTGTTTCTGGCCGCCATCCTGTCTTGGATCGTGTTCCTGACCTTCGATGGCACGACCGAGCATGTGACGATCCTGCGTTGGATCGAAAGCGGGTCTTTGTCCGTCGATTGGGGCATTCGGGTGGATCGTCTGACGACCATCATGCTGATCGTGGTGAACACGGTCTCGGCGCTCGTGCACCTCTACTCGCTGGGCTACATGGCGCATGACGAGAACTTCGGCGACGACGAACCTTACCGCGCGCGCTTCTTTGCCTATCTCTCTCTCTTCACCTTCACCATGTTGATGCTGGTGACCTCCGACAACCTGATCCAGATGTTCTTTGGCTGGGAAGGTGTGGGGCTGGCGTCCTACCTGCTGATCGGTTTCTACATCAAGAAACCCTCCGCCGGTGCCGCTTCGATGAAGGCCTTTATCGTCAACCGTGTCGGTGACTTCGGCTTTATCCTCGGCATGGCCGGTCTGTTCTTTTTGACCGACAGCGTGCGGTTCGAAGATGTGTTTGCCTCCGGCCCGATGCTGGCGGATACGACGCTGCATTTCCTCTGGACTGAGTGGAACGCCGCCAACCTTCTGGCCTTCCTCTTGTTCGTCGGTGCGATGGGCAAATCGGCGCAGCTTTTCCTGCACACCTGGTTGCCGGACGCGATGGAAGGCCCGACGCCTGTGTCGGCGCTGATCCACGCCGCGACCATGGTGACCGCGGGCGTCTTCCTCGTCTGCCGCATGTCGCCGATCTTTGAATATGCGCCGCAGACCCAGATGTTCATCATCTACATCGGTGCGACCACGGCGTTTTTCGCCGCCACCGTCGGTCTGGTGCAAAACGACATCAAACGCGTGATCGCTTACTCGACCTGTTCGCAGCTCGGCTACATGTTCGTGGCCGCAGGCGCGGGCGCTTACGGTCCGGCGATGTTCCACCTTTTGACGCACGCCTTCTTCAAAGCCATGCTCTTCTTGGGCGCCGGTTCGGTCATCACCGCGATGCACCACGAACAGGACATGCGCAACTACGGCGCGCTGCGTAAAAAGATCCCCTTCACCTTCTGGATGATGATCATTGGCACGCTGGCGATCACCGGCGTTGGCATCCCGCGCACGCATTTCGGTTTCGCGGGCTTCCTGTCGAAAGACGCCATCATCGAGAGCGCCTATGCCTCGGGTGTGGGCTACGCTTTCTGGATGCTGGTCATCGCGGCGCTGTTTACGTCCTTCTATTCGTGGCGCCTCATTTTCCTGACCTTCTTCGGCAAGGCGCGCGGAGATCATCATGCGCATGACCATGCGCACGAAAGCCCGCTTGTCATGCTGGTGCCGATCGGGACGCTGTCCTTGGGCGCGATCTTTGGTGGCATGATCTGGTACAACAGCTTCTTCGGCGATCATGATAAATTCACTGAGTTTTTCGCTCTGCCGCATCACGCGGAAGTCGAGATGGCTGAGGGTCATGGCGAAGCTGCTGCGGATACGCACGGTGAAGCGGCTGACACTCATGCGGTGGCGGCTGATACGCACGGCGAAGAGGCCGCGCACGGCGAGGCAGGTATGGCCCCGCAAGGCGCGATCTTCCTCGCCGCTGACAACACCGTTCTGGACGACGCGCACCACGCGCCGACCTGGGTCAAGGTGTCGCCCTTCATCGCCATGGTGCTCGGCTTCCTGATCGCCCTTTGGTTCTACATCTGGAAACCGGAAACGCCCGCGAAACTGGCGAAAAGCCAGCCCGTCGCCTATCAGTTCCTGCTGAACAAATGGTATTTCGACGAGCTTTATAACGCGATCTTCGTGCGTCCCGTTCTGGCCCTTGGCCGCTTCCTCTGGAAACGCGGCGACGAAGGCACCATTGACGGCGGGATCAACGGTCTTGCGCTTGGCATCGTGCCCTTCTTCACCCGCCTTGCTGGCCGGGCGCAGTCGGGCTTCATCTTCACTTACGCTTTTAGCATGGTTCTGGGGATTGTGATCTTGGTAACCTGGATGTCGATCGGCGGGGGGGCACACTGATGGATAACGTGCTTTCTATCGTCACCTTCCTTCCGACAATGGCCGCCCTCGTGCTTGCGCTGATCCTGCGCGGCGAGGATGCGGTGGCTCAACTCAACGCAAAACGCGTGGCGCTTTTGGCGACCGTGGTCACCTTTGTGATCTCTCTGTTCATCCTCTTTGGCTTCGATCCCGACAACACCGGGTTCCAGATGGTCGAAGAGGCCGACTGGATCATGGGGCTCAAATATAAGATGGGCGTCGATGGCATTTCGGTGCTCTTCGTGATGCTCACCACCGCACTTATGCCGCTGGTGATCTGGTCCGCATGGGACGTGAAAACCCGCGTCAAAGAGTACATGATCGCTTTCCTTCTGTTGGAAACGCTCATGCTCGGCGTGTTCTGTGCGCTCGATCTGATGCTTTTCTACCTCTTCTTCGAGGCAGGCCTCATTCCGATGTTCCTGATCATCGGCATCTGGGGCGGCAAGAACCGCATCTACGCCGCGTTCAAGTTCTTCCTCTACACCTTCTTGGGCTCCGTCCTGATGCTCGTTGCCATGGTCGCCATGTATATCGACGCCGGCACCACCGACATCGTGCAGCTCATGGCGCATGACTTCTCGTCCGAGACCATTCAGGTGCTGGGCTTCAACATCATCGGCGGGTTCCAGACGCTTGCCTTCCTCGCCTTCTTCGCATCTTTCGCGGTGAAGATGCCGATGTGGCCGGTGCACACTTGGTTGCCCGACGCCCACGTTCAGGCACCGACGGCAGGCTCCGTGGTTCTGGCCGCGATCCTCTTGAAGATGGGCGGCTACGGCTTCCTGCGCTTCTCGCTTCCGATGTTCCCGGTGGCTTCCGCCAACCTCGCGGATTTCATCATGGTCCTCTCTGTCATCGCCATTGTCTACGCCTCGCTCGTGGCCTTGGTGCAGAGCGACATGAAAAAGCTGATCGCTTATTCCTCGGTCGCTCATATGGGCTACGTGACGGCGGGTATCTTTACCTTTAACCAACAGGGTCTCGATGGCGCAATCTTCCAGATGATCTCGCATGGTTTCGTTTCCGGCGCGCTCTTCCTTTGTGTCGGCGTGATCTACGACCGGATGCACACGCGTGAGATCGACGCCTTCGGGGGGCTCGTGAACAAGATGCCGGCCTATGCGCTCGTCTTCATGTTCTTCACCATGGCGAACGTCGGCCTTCCGGGCACCTCCGGTTTCATCGGGGAATTCCTGACGATCCTCGGCATGTTCCAGGCCAACACCTTGATCGCTTTGGTCGCCGCCTCCGGCGTGATCTTCTCCGCCTGCTACGCGCTTTGGCTCTATCGCCGCGTCGTTCTGGGCGATCTGATCAAAGAAAGCCTCAAAACGATCAAGGACATGACCCCGCGCGAGAAATGGATCTTTGCACCGCTCGTCGCCATGACGCTGCTGTTGGGGATCTACCCGGCGCTGGTGCTCGATCTGATCGGGCCGTCCGTGACCGCCCTTATCGACAATTATCACGCCGCTCTGCCGATGATGGCAGACGTCGCCACCCACTGAAGGACACCGGGATATGACCTCTACTGACTTTTCCACCGTCCTGCCGGAAGTTCTCCTCGCCATCTACGGCATGGCGGCGCTCCTGTTCGCCGTCTACACCGGCAAGGACAAACTCGCGGCTCTGATCACTTGGGTGACCGCCGCTGTCTTCGTCATCATCGCTTTGATGATCGGCTTGGGCGGCGAGGGTTCGCGCGCCGCCTTTGGTGGCATGTTCATCGACGATGCGTTTTCGCGTTTCGGCAAAGTGGGCATCTTGCTTTCGGGCGCGGCCGTGCTCGTGATGTCCTATGACTTCTTGGATAAACGCGGCTTCGCGAAGTTCGAATACCCGATCCTCGTGCTGTTCTCCACGATCGGCATGATGGTCATGGTCTCCGCGGGCGACCTGATGGCGCTTTATCTCGGCCTCGAACTGATGTCTCTGGCGCTCTACGTCATCGCATCTTTCCGCCGCGACAGCGTGAAATCCACAGAAGCGGGCCTCAAGTATTTCGTGCTGGGCTCCCTGTCTTCGGGCCTTTTGCTTTACGGCTCGTCCTTGGTTTACGGCTTCTCCGGCACCACCTCTTTCGCGGGCATCATCTCTGTCGTGCAAGATGACGTGCCGGTGGGCGTGCTCTTTGGCCTCGTCTTCGTGATGACGGGTCTGGCGTTCAAAGTCTCCGCCGTGCCCTTCCACATGTGGACCCCGGACGTCTACGAAGGCGCACCGACGCCGACGACCGCCTTCTTCGCCACAGCGCCGAAACTTGCCGCCATGGGCCTCTTCGCCCGCGTGCTGCATGATGCGTTCGGCGGCATCGTCGGCGACTGGCAACAGGTTCTGGCGGTCATCGCCGTGGCCTCCATGTTCTTGGGTGCCATCGCCGGGATCGGTCAAAAGAACATCAAACGTCTGATGGCCTATTCCTCGATCTCCCACATGGGCTTCGCGCTCATGGGCCTGGCGGCTGGCAATGCCGAGGGCGTGCAATCCGCGCTTATTTACATGGCGATTTATGTGACGATGAACATCGGCACCTTTGCCTTTATCATGACGATGGAGCGTGACGGCAAGCCGGTGACGGATATTTCCGCGCTGAACCTCTACTGGCGCAACTCGCCGACGAAAGCGCTGGCCCTTCTGGTCCTGATGTTCTCGCTCGCCGGTGTGCCGCCGATGCTCGGCTTCTTCGGGAAACTGGCGGTGCTTCAGGCCGCTTGGGGCGCAGGTCTCGTTTATCTTGCCGTCTTCGGTGTGATCGCCTCCGTGATCGGTGCCTTCTACTACCTGCGCATCGTCTACTACATGTATTTCGGTGCCGAGACCGATCCGCTCGACAAAGTGTCGAGCCCGGTCACCTTCGCGCTTCTGACCCTCTCCGCTCTGATCATGCTTGTCGGTATCGTCAACATGTTCGGCGTCGAGGGCATGGCGGCGATTGCGGCGGATGCGCTGGTCAAGTGAGCCCCGCAGACTCTCGTCATACATGGCCCGCAGGCGTAGGACGCACCGTCCTCGCCTCCGTGGACAGCACCATGTCGGAGGCCGCGCGTGTCGCGGCCTCTTCCACATTTCCGCAATGGATCATGGCCCAGACCCAGACCGCGGCCCATGGTCGTCGTGGACGCCCCTGGACCATGCCGGAAGGCAACTTCGCCGCGACCCTGTTGATGTTCCCGCAGGAACGGCCCGAGCTGATCGCGCTGCGCAGTTTCGTCGCCTCTCTGGCGCTCTATGACGCCTTCGTCGCCGTCACCGGGCGGCCCGATCCGTTTTCGCTCAAATGGCCCAACGACGTGCTTTTGAACGGCGGCAAGGTCGCGGGCATCCTGTTGGAGCGCGGCGCTTCGCATCTGGCCATCGGCATCGGCATCAACCTCGCCGAAGCGCCGCCTCTGTCTATGGTCGAAGAGGGCGCAACACCGCCCGTCTCCTTGGCGCATGAAACCGGGGCCTTGGTGGCGCCTGAGGAATTCCTCGATCTTCTCGCGCCGTCCTATGCCCATTGGGAGGCGCAATTCACCACCTACGGCTTTGGCCCGATCCGCGAGGCTTGGCTCGCGCGCGCGGCGCGTTTGGGCACCGAAATCCGGGCGCGCACCATGCGCGAAACCCATCACGGCACATTCGAAACCGTGGACGCCTTTGGCAATCTCGTGCTGGCCACTTCCAAGGGCAAGCTCACCATCCCAGCCGCAGAGGTCTATTTCTGATGCTTCTCTGTATCGACACCGGCAACACCAACACCGTCTTTTCCATCTGGAACGGTCGTGAGTTCATCGCCACATGGCGTACCTCGACCGAGCACCAGCGCACGGCGGATCAGTATTATGTCTGGCTCTCGACCCTGATGAATTTTCAGAAGATCGAGGCGGATATTTCCGAGGTGATCATCTCCTCCACCGTGCCGCGCGTGGTGTTCAATCTGCGTGTTCTGGCGAACCGCTATTTCAACTGTCGTCCGCTTGTGGTCGGTAAGCCGGAATGCCTCTTGCCGCATATGCCGCGCGTCGATGAGGGCACCACTGTGGGCCCGGACCGTCTTGTGAACTCCGCAGGCGCCTTTGATCGCTTTGGCGGCGATCTCATCGTGGTGGATTTCGGCACGGCGACCACCTTCGACGTGGTGGCTGAGGACGGGGCTTACGTGGGTGGCGTGATCTCCCCCGGTGTGAACACCTCGCTCGAAAGCCTCCACCTCAAGGCCGCCGCTCTGCCGCATGTCGATGTCACCATGCCGGAGAAGGTCATCGGCACCAACACGGTTGCCTGTATGCAATCGGGGGTGTTTTGGGGCTATATTGGCCTCGTGCGCGAGACCTGTAACCGCATCAAGGCCGAATATGGCCGTCCGATGCAGGTGATTTCGACCGGAGGCCTTGCGCCGCTCTTCGATCAGGGTCACAAACTCTTTGACCATTTCGATGAATTCCTGACCATTCACGGCCTCGTCGTGATCCATAAGTATAATAAGGACATGGGTAACCTATGAGCGAACGTCTTCTCTATCTTCCTCTGGGGGGCGCCGGCGAGATCGGCATGAACTGCTATGTCTATGGCTACGGTCCGGCGGGCAATGAACGTTACATCGTCGTCGATCTTGGCGTCACCTTCCCCTCGATGGATGGCACACCGGGCGTCGATCTGATCTTCGCCGATGTGGCTTGGCTCGAGGAGCGCAAGGACCGCATCGACGGCATTTTCATCACCCACGCGCACGAAGATCACGTTGGCGCCGTCGGCCATCTCTGGCCGCGTTTGGACGCGCCGATCTATGCCCGTGCTTTCACTGCCCATTTGGCACGTCTGAAATTCGAAGAGCACGGTCATGACGAGTTGCAGATCAAAACCGTCTCCGCCTGGCCCGAACAGATCAATGTCGGCCCCTTCACCGTGGGCTTTGTGCCGATCTCGCACTCGATCCCGGAATCCTCCGCGCTTGTGATCGACAGCCCGGCGGGCCGTGTGATCCACACCGGCGACTTCAAAACCGACGAAAATCCGGTGGTGGGCGAACCCTTCGACCGGGCTTTGTTCGAAGAGATTGCCAAGACCGGCGTCAAGGCGCTGGTCTGCGATTCCACCAACGTCTTCTCGCCCAATCCGGGCCGCTCCGAGTCTGAGGTCATCGGCCCGCTGACCGATTTGATTTCCTCGCTCGACGGCATGGTGGCGGCGACCACTTTCGCGTCGAACATCGCGCGGGTGAAAACCTTGGCCGAAGCCGGGTCCAAAGCCGGGCGCTCCGTCGTCCTTCTGGGCCGTGCCATGCGCCGGATGATCACGGCGGCGATCGAGACCGGCATCATCTCCGATTTTCCGAAAACCGTTTCGCCTGAAAACGCCGCCGATATTCCGCATGAAAACCTCATGCTGCTCACGACAGGGTCGCAAGGCGAACATCGTGCGGCCACCGCACAGCTTTCGCGCGGCAAATACCTTGGCCTCAAGATGGCCGAGGGCGATACGATGATTTTCTCCTCGAAAACCATCCCCGGCAATGAGGTCTCCGTCGGTCGTATTCTCAATGCGTTCTCGGAAATGGGGGTCGATACGATCTCTGGCCGCGATGACATTCACGTCTCTGGTCACGCCAACCGCCCCGATTTGGCGCTGATGCATGAGATCGTCAAACCGCAGGTCGTGATCCCGATGCATGGCGAACATCGCCACCTGCGCGAACATGCCAAATTGGCGGAGTCCAACGGCTTCAAATCCATCGTCGCGCCCAATGGTGTGGGGGTCGATCTCTCCGGCAATGCCCCGCGCGTTGTCGAATATATCGAAACAGGCCGCACCTATCTCGATGGCTCGATCCAGATCGGGGCGCTCGATGGCATCGTGCGCGACCGTATCCGCATGGCCCTCAATGGCCTCGTCGTGGCCACCGTGATCATCGAGGATGACGAACCGCTGGGTGATTGCTGGTGTGAGCTGCGCGGCCTGCCGGAAACCGGCCTGTCGCGCGCGCCTCTCAATGAGGTTCTCGAAGAGGATGTGAACCAGTTCCTGATGCGTGCCAAACCCAAGACCCTGTCGGATGACGACAAGCTCGAAGAGGAAATGCGCCGGATCATCCGCCGCACGACCCAAGAGGAAGTGGGCAAGAAGCCCGAGGTCCAGATTATCATCTCGCGCCTGTCGAGCTGATCTGAGCGCTTTAAGGCAGCGTCACTGTCTTCATCTTTCTTCGGCGTTAAGGTTAATCTAATTAAGGTTAACGCCGAGGAGAGAGCGAAACAGGCCTGTGTTTCCTTTGCTGTCGCAAATACTCAAAAGAAAACCCGCGCTCTCAGGCGCGGGTTTCTCAATTCGGTCTCTGGTTTCAGGGACTATCCGGCCTGACGTTCCTCAAAGCTCAGTGCAATGAAAGAGGGCAGGTGATCCCCAAGGCCCACGACCTTGTCATCCTCTTTGCGGCCACGGCCACGACGATGTTGCGGTTTCTGGTCTGAGCTGTGGTCGGATTTGGGCTCCGGCTTAGGCTCGGATTTCGGCGGCGTGGTGCTGCGATCCTGTTGAACCTCTTCCGCCTGATCTGCGGTTTTGACCTCATCCGATTTGTCCGACCGACGACGGCGCGAGCGCGTGCGTTTCGGCTTGTCAGACGTTGCTTCGTCACTCGCCGGGGACTCTTCCGTAACGGTCCCAAGCGGGTTCTCCAAACGCGGAATTTCCTTGGCGATCAGGGCTTCTACATCGGCGAAATTCTTTTCGTCGCGCGGCTCGCAGATCATGATCGCCTTGCCATCCCGCCCGGCGCGGCCCGTGCGGCCGATGCGGTGCACATAGTCCTCGGCATGGCCCGGCACGTCGAAGTTGAACACATGGGTTACAGAGGACACATCAAGCCCGCGTGCGGCGACGTCAGAGGCCACGAGGATCTTGATCTCGCCATTGCGGAATTTCTCCAGCGTGGCGTTCCGCTGGCTTTGGTCCAGATCACCGTGAATCGGCGAAGCCTGATAGCCGTATTTGTTCAAGGACTTGGAAACGATATCGACATCCGTCTTGCGGTTGCAGAAGATGATGCCGTTTTGCAGCTTGTCGCCCTCGGCGTCGATCAGCGCGCGCAGAAGTTTGCGCTTCTCGCTTGCCGCACGGTCGCGGCGCGAGCCTTTGAACATCACCACGCTTTGCGCGATGTTCTCGCCAGAGGTCGCCTGACGTGCGACTTCAATGCGGGCAGGGGCCGAGAGAAACGTGTTGGTGATCCGCTCAATCTCCGGTGCCATCGTGGCGGAGAAGAATAGGGTCTGGCGGGTGAACGGCGTCAGACCAAAGATGCGTTCGATGTCGGGAATGAACCCCATGTCGAGCATCCGGTCGGCCTCGTCCACCACCATGACTTTCACGTCGGACAGGATGAGCTTGCCGCGTTCGAAATGGTCGAGCAAACGCCCCGGCGTCGCGATCAGCACGTCGACACCCTTGTCGATCAGCGCGTCCTGTTCCTTGAAGCTCACGCCACCGATCAACAGTGCCTTCGTCAGCTTCATGTATTTGGTATATTGATCGAAATTCTCGGCCACCTGTGCCGCCAGCTCGCGAGTCGGGCAGAGCACCAGAGAGCGCGGCATGCGTGCACGTGCCCGGCCACGGGCCAGGTTGGTGATCATCGGCAACACGAAAGAGGCGGTTTTGCCCGTCCCGGTCTGGGCGATGCCCAAAACGTCTTTGCCTTCGAGCGCGGGCGGAATGGCGCCGGCCTGAATGGGGGTCGGGCTCTCGTAACCCGCATCTTCGATGGCTTTGAGAACTTTGGGGGCGAGATTGAGATCGGTAAACTTGGTCAAATTGTGCCTTTCGCGATGTTACGGCTGTGAAGTGGCCGCAAAACCCCGCGCGGCCCGCCCGGCCATATTGCCGATGCGTCTTTGGGCGCTCTCATACGCTTCAATCACGAAAAGGTCAAGGAATGCTGAATTTTCGGAGTTAAAGCCCGTCAAGGAACCTTTCGGCAGGGCATTTCGTTACTCAAGACACACATCACCGTCTCAGGAAAAGGAGCCGCGATATGATCAAGAAATACGGGACCGCCGAATGGCGTGGAGGTTTGAAAGAAGGCAAGGGGGTGATTTCGACCCAGAGCGGCGCGCTCTCCGATCAGCCCTACGGTTTCAACACGCGGTTCGAGGAGAAGCCGGGCACCAATCCGGAGGAATTGATCGGCGCCGCGCATGCCGGGTGTTTCTCGATGGCGCTGTCCAATATCTTGAGCGAGGACGGCATCGTGCCCGATAAAATCGAAACGCGTTCGACCATTTTTCTCTCGATGGAGGACGGCCCGAAAGTGGTTCGCGCCCATCTGGATGTAAAGCTTTCGGCGCAGGCGGATGAGGCCGCGCTCAAAGCGGCCGCCGAGAAGGCCGAAAAAGGGTGCCCGATCTCGCAACTTCTGGAGTGTGAGATCACCATGGATTTGGACATTCTCTGATGTTCGATGACAAAACGCCGCCTCTGTTGGGGCGGCGTTTTGCGAATAATCTCAATGGATTGAAGGGGTTTCAGGAGCCCGTGATGACGGCATTCTGAAGCACGGCTGCCTGCCAGGTTTCCGGGTCCAGAACCGGCATCATATCGCCCTTGATGGTGACGCGTGCGCCTTCTTCGAGGCCTTGGATCGGGCTGTTCAGGCTGACTTGAACGGAGGCGCCGTGTTCGCCGCTGCCGCAGAACGGGCAGAGCCCCATGTCGGAGACAAGGATCAGCTCGCTGATGTCGGCCCCCGGCGTCAGAGGCACGGCATAGCCCGTCAATTCCATGCCCTTCACACCGTTTTTCAACCGTTCGGGAAAGCCCTTTTTGACCTCATAGGTGGTCTCGGTGACCACCTCGTCAATCGTGATGCCTTGCAAAAGATCCCAGCCGGGGGCCTCCGCGAAGACGGGGAAAGCAGTGGCGGACAGGCCTGCGGTCATGCTGGCAGTCAAGGCAATGCGGCTGACGGACATGGGATCTCCATTTTGTGCGAATACGGTTCGAATAAGTGTAATCTTTTCGGCATCATAAAGAGTTGTGCGCAGTTCGCACCCGTAAAAATCGAGCTTGGCAAAACTTCGCCGCCGGACGCTGGCGCTTCAAAGCCCAAGCGTCAGAAGTACGACGCCAGGCAGGAGCAAGGCGAGAGCCGCGATAATCCACACACCATCGCGCCCAGTCAACCCAATGCCAAGCGCGATAAGCGGAAGCGAGAGGGCGATGGGCAGACCGGGGATGAACCCGACAAGGATCATGCCGAGGCCGCAAAGCGCCGTCAGAATCGCAAAAATCCGGGATGGGCCGCGACCGGTAACCAGCCATGTCAGGCGTTCATGCACAAAGGGGGTCAGTTTGGCGGCAAAGGCTTGGGCTTTATGACTGCCGCTGCGAAGTGTGTCGGCGGAGATCGGGCGATCCCGCAGCCAATGCGGCAGCCAAAGCCCGCGCTTGCCGCGAAGCGTTTGCGCAGACAACAAGATCAAAAGCCCCCCTGCAATGGCGGGCAGGCCGGGGATCGAGCCGACAAAGGTCACAAGCATGCCGGTGAGCACGTAAAATGGCCCCACGCCCCGCGATTCCATGGTTTTCACCAGTGTGCCGATGGACAGCTCTTGCTGTGTCTCGGTGAGGCTGTCGAGATCACCAAACATCTCTGTCAGGTGATCCCTGTCATCCGAATCTCCGTCGTCACTCATGCCTGATCCTTGCGTTCCCTCATGGTCTCAAAGGGGGAGACGCATGAAAGCCTAAAAGGTTCCAAAATCGGAGCCTTTTGAGATCAGACCATCATCTCTTTCGTCGCCGACAGCGTGAGCTCCGGGTAATCGCGCTCAATGCGGTCGATGTCCCATTGCAGACGTGTCAAAAACACCGGATCGCCGTCGTGGTCGAAAGAAATATGCTGTTTGTTCGCGTTGATAAACTTGTCCAATTCCAACTTCGGACCGGTCACCCAGCGCGCAGAAGTGAATTGAGATGCATCAAATCGAACAGGCAGCCCGTATTCCAACTCGATCCGGCTGGCCAGCACTTCAAACTGAAGCGCGCCGACCACGCCGACGATAAAGCCGGAGCCAATGGCCGGTTTGAACACTTTCGCGGCACCTTCTTCGGCGAATTGCATCAGCGCCTTTTCGAGGTGTTTCGCCTTCATCGGATCGCCCGCGCGCACACCTTGCAAAAGCTCAGGCGCAAAGCTCGGAATGCCGGTCACGCGAATGTCCTCGCCCTCGGTCAACGTATCGCCGATGCGCAGCTGGCCGTGGTTCGGAATACCGATGATGTCGCCCGCCCAGGCCTCTTCGGCCAGTTCCCGGTCAGAGGCCAGAAACAGCACGGGGTTAGAGATCGCCATCGGCTTTTTCGAGCGCACATGGGTCAGTTTCATCCCGCGTTTGAAATGCCCGGCGGCCAAACGCACGAAAGCCACGCGGTCGCGGTGTTTCGGGTCCATATTGGCCTGCACCTTGAACACATAGCCCATGACTTTGGTCTCTTCGGGGCTGATCGCGCGCGGCGTGGCCTTTTGCGGCTGCGGCACGGGACCGAATTTGGCGATGCCGTCCATTAGTTCCTGCACACCAAAGGAGTTGATCGCGGAGCCAAACCAGATCGGCGTCAGCGTCCCGTCGAGGAACGCCTGACGGTCAAACGGTGGCAACAGCTCGCGCGCCATTTCAAGCTCTTCCTTGAGCTGCTCGAGCAGATGCGCGGGCACATGTTCAGCCAGTTTGGGGTCATCCAAACCTTCGATCTTGATGCTCTCGGCCACCTTGTTGCGGTCGGCACGGTCCATCAGTTCGAGACGGTCGTTCAACACGTCATAACAGCCCAAGAAATCCCGCCCGACGCCAATCGGCCAAGAGGCGGGCGTCACGTCAATCGCGAGGTTCTCCTGAATTTCGTCAATGATCTCAATCGTGTCGCGGCTTTCGCGGTCCATCTTGTTACAAAACGTCAGGATCGGCAGATCGCGCATCCGGCAGACTTCAAAGAGTTTCTGCGTCTGGCTTTCCACGCCCTTCGCGCCGTCGATCACCATGATCGCCGCGTCCACTGCGGTGAGCGTGCGGTAGGTGTCCTCGGAAAAATCCGAGTGACCGGGGGTGTCGACAAGGTTGAAACGATAGCCCGAAAAATCGAAGGACATCGCAGAGGCCGACACGGAAATCCCGCGGTCCTTTTCCATCTGCATAAAGTCCGAGCGCGTGCGGCGCGCTTCGCCTTTTGCGCGCACCTGACCGGCCATCTGGATCGCCCCCCCGTACAACAGGAATTTCTCCGTCAACGTCGTCTTACCGGCGTCCGGGTGCGAGATGATGGCGAAGGTCCGGCGACGAGCAATCTCCGGCGGCAATTCGGGGGCGTTATGGCTACGATCCAACATGCGCGTTCATATACGCGTGGGCGTCATTCCCGGCAATGGGCAAAGACACATGACACAGTCCCTGCGCGATGTGCGGCGACCTGTTTCCTTTGCTGCCAGAAATACTCAGTTTCCCGACGCGGATCGCAACACATCCGCCGCCACAGAGGGTTCCAGCATCCCGTCACGCAGCTCGAACGCGCGCGGCGTTTCGGCATAGCTATGCTCAGGCGAGAGTGTCGCCTGAATATCCGCAGGAAGGAAGGACTTCACCCGCCCATCCACAAACATGCTTTCGGCGGCGATGCCCTCGGCATAGATGATCTCGTGGCTGTCGAAGAGGATCTGGAAATAATCCACGAAGCCGCCTTCGGCCTGGATCACATTCTGGCCGTTCACGAGGAGCTTGGCCTTGACCAGAACCTCGGCCCGTCCGGCGCGCACCGCATCGCGGCGTTGGTAGATAAAAATCCGGTGGTGCGGCGAGACGACGAGGTCGTGGGCGTTGTTCAACGCGCCCTTTTTGATCACGATGGGGGCAAAGGCGCCGGTCGCCCGCACAGTTTGCGCGCCGATCCAGCGGACTTCTTTTGGACCATGGTCGCGGGTCAGGACCCGGTCGCCGACGGCGAGCTCTTCGATCGGTTTTTGCATCCCGTTGGCCAGCGTGATCCGCGTGCCGCGGGTAAAGGCGACACAGGCCACATCCGACAGGCGGGTGCGCGCGGTGTCTTCGTCGATCTTGACCAGCGCATATTCGAGATCCGGGTTGAGCGGCGCGAATGGCAGGAAAAATGTCTCTTCGATCAAGCCGTTCGCATCGGTTTCCACGATCACGAGCACTTCGATTGTGCCCCCGGAGGCGGCCATGAAGGTTGCGACGCAATCGAGGTGCAAAGCATGCGAGACGTGACCAAGCTCAGAGCCCTCAGCGATGCTCAGCCTGTCATTTTCGACCATGACTGACAGGCGTCCACGCGCGGCTGTTATGCGAAGTTGGTAATTGTCGGCCAGTTCCATTTCGGAGGCATGAGACAGGCCGTCTCCGAGGTTCACCCCGTTGGTGACACGAAAATCCTGACCGCAGTAGACCGCAAGGCTTTGAAGCGGCAGGCCGGTCTGACCATCCGCTTGGCGGGACATGGAAATGCCGTTCCCCATCGTTGTCATTCTGTGCTCCGACCCCCCGTGACGCTTGACCGACCACCCCTGTTCCGACGCTCTGGCATGGGACGCGTGTTCAGGTCTCTCGAGGGGCTCAATATGCCGGACCTCACGGTCAATGTACATAGAGTCAGCCGACAAGCACGCATCACAGGGTCTTGATCTTTAACATTTCTAATCTTCCCTGAAACAATGGCATGATTTGGGCGGGACTGGTGTAATTTTTGGCAAATCCGTGAGGTGGCTCGCGTGAACCCGGCGCTTCATGCAAGGATGAATAAGACGAAGCTGGTTCTTGGAAAACAGGACGGCTACAAACGTGACCAAAGACAGGTTGCGACAGCGCGAAGGAGACGGGAATGGATCTTGGTATCAAAGGCAAAAAGGCGCTGGTGTGCGCGTCGTCCAAAGGGCTCGGGCTGGGCTGTGCGCGGGCGCTCGCAGAGGCCGGTGTCGATCTGGTGATGAACGCCCGGGGGGCCGAATTGCTTGAGGCTGAGGCTCAGAAGATTCGCGACGAATTTGGCGTCACCGTGGTCACGGTCGCCGCAGATGTGAGCACCGAAGAGGGCCGGGCGGAACTTCTCAAAGCGGCCGAGGGCGCCGATATTTTGGTCAACAACGCAGGCGGCCCGCCCGCCGGGATGTGGACCGATTGGGACCGTGACGATTTCATCAGCGCGCTCGATTCGAACATGCTGGCCCCCATCGCGCTGATCAAGGCGCTGGTGCCGGGTATGATAGATCGCGGCTGGGGCCGGGTGGTCAATATCACCTCTGTCGCGGTGAAATCGCCTCTGGGTCATTTGGGTCTCTCGAATTCGGCGCGCGCGGGGCTGACGGGCTATGTCGCGGGCACGTCGCGCCAGATCGCGGCCTCTGGCGTTGTGATGAACAACCTTTTGCCCGGCTTTCACGCCACGGATCGTATGACCGGCATGGACAAGACGCTGGCCGACAGCCGGGGCATCACGCCCGAAGAGATCACCGCCGAGCGCGCCAAATCCGTGCCTGCCGGGCGCTATGGCACCATCGAGGAGTTCGGCGCCACTTGTGCCTTCATGTGTTCGCAATATGCGGGCTTTATGGTTGGCCAAAACGTGCTGTTGGATGGCGGCCAATTCAATTCGACCTTCTGAGACGCAATAAAGGGAGAGGGCCATGAGCCACGCGGATGTTCAGGACTATTACGGCAAGGTGTTGCAGGGCTCTGAGGACCTGAAAACCAACGCCTGTTGCTCGCCCGATGACCTGTCGGCGGAGTTGAAATCGGCTCTCTCCAACGTCCACGACGAGGTGCTCAGCCGCTATTACGGTTGCGGGTTGATCGCGCCGGATGTGTTGGAGGGCGCGCGGATTCTGGACCTCGGCTCCGGCTCGGGCCGCGATGTCTACGCCTTGGCGCAATTCGTCGGCGAAGATGGCTTTGTCGTCGGCGTCGATATGACCGAGGAACAGCTCGTCGTTGCTCGCCGTCATCAGGATTGGCACAGTGAGCGTTTCGGCTATGCGCAGTCCAATGTCGCGTTTCATCAGGGGTACATCGAAAAACTCGACGAGCTGCCGCTGGAAGACGCCAGTTTCGATGTGATCGTGTCCAATTGCGTCTTGAACCTCGCCATGGACAAACCGGCCGTGCTGCGCGAGGCCTATCGTCTGTTGAAGCCGGGCGGGGAGATGTATTTCTCCGATGTCTACGCCGACCGCCGTGTGCCGGAGGCGCTCAGGGCCGATCCGGTGCTCTATGGTGAATGCCTCTCCGGCGCGCTCTATTGGAACGATTTCGAATATATGGCCCGTGCCGCTGGTTTCGCCGATCCGCGTCTCGTCACGCATCGCGCGTTGACGGTCGAGAACCTGGAATTGGAGGCCAAAGTCGCCCCGATCAAGTTCATTTCCGCCACCTATCGCCTGTTCAAACTCGATCTCGAACCGGAATGCGAGGACTACGGGCAGGCGGTGATCTACAAGGGCACCGTGCCCGGCGCGCCGCATGAATTTGTGTTGGATGGTGGCCATGTCATTGAAACAGGGCGGGTTTTCCCGGTCTGTGGCAATACGTTCAAAATGCTGGCCGACACACGCTTTGCGCCGCATTTCGAGTTTATCGGCGATTTTTCCACCCATTACGGCATTTTCGCGGGTTGCGGCGGCACCAGCCCCTTTGACACGCTGACGGACAGCGGCGCGCCTGCCGCCTCCGGTGGCTGTTGCTAAGGGGCCGCGTGCCTGCTAGGGAAGTTGAGAATTTTCGTCAGACAAAGCTCCCGCCCGTGACTGATCCACGCCTGGAAATCCGCAACATTCGCCGCCGCTTTCAGGGCCGCGATGTTGTGTCCGATGTCTCGCTCAAGGTGATGCCGGGGCAGGTGACCTGTCTTTTGGGGCCGTCGGGCTGTGGCAAATCCACGACTTTGCGCATCATCGCGGGCGTCGATATGCAGGACGCGGGCGAGATTTATGTCGACGGTCAACTGGTCTGCGACACCGTGTTTCGGGTGCCGCCGGAGCAACGGTCCATCGGTTTGATGTTCCAAGACTTTGCACTTTTCCCACATTTGAGCGTCTCGGAGAACGTTAGCTTTGGCTTAAAAGGTCACAAATCCGACAAACGCGCGCGTGTGGAAGAACTGCTGGACAAGGTCGAGCTTCTGTCCGCCATCGACAAATTTCCGCATGAATTGTCCGGCGGCGAACAGCAACGGATCGCGCTTGCGCGCGCCTTGGCCCCGCGTCCCTCGATCATGTTGATGGACGAGCCTTTCTCCGGTCTTGATGAGCGCCTCAAAGACGACATTCGCGACAGCACTTTGGATGTTTTGAAATCCGAAAACACCGCCGTTTTGCTCGTCACCCATGAGCCGCACGAAGCCATGCGCATGGCCGATGAGATTGCGCTGATGCGCGACGGGAAAATCGTCCAACAAGGCGCGCCCTACAATATCTACAACGCCCCCGTGGACCGCAAAGCGGCGGCGTTTTTTAGCGATATCAATGTGATACGTGGCACGGTGCAAAACCTTGCCGTGACCACAGCCTTCGGAGAATTTCTCTGTCCCGGTCAGCCCGACGGCGCTGAGGTGGAAATCGTCATCCGCCCGCAACACCTGCGCATCGACTTTGACCGCGAGGGCCGTGGTCCGAACCCGACCGAGCAATTCGGCACGCCGGCGCGCGCGGTTGTGCAGCGGGCGCGGTTCATGGGGCGCGAGAGCCTTGTGGAGTTTAAAATGGACTTCGACGGATCGGTCCTGAAAGCCACAGTGCCCTCGGTGTTCCTGCCGAAAACCGGCACGGCGATGTGGCTGATGATGCGCCGGGATCGGTGTTTCGTTTTTCCGACGAGCGCGGTCTAAGTCTTTGCTGCGAAAGGTTTATTGGCCTTTTGATAGGCGATGAATTCGGTCAGCGTCTTGCCCGGTTCGTCTTTGAACTGCGCGCCGGTGTCGATCACGGTCTCGATGCGGTCGACCCGAAACGTCCGAAATCCCGCGCGTTTTTCGCACCAGGCGCTCATGGTCCAAACCCGCCCCCAATAGTCCAGTTGCAAAGGCCGCACGAGCCGGGTCGAGCTGTCGCCGGTGAGCGAGAGATAGGTGATGCGGAGCACTTTGCGGTCCCGCACGGCTTGGCGCAAAAGCGGCATGTGGCGAAACCCTGCGCGCGCATCTGCGAAAGCAAAGGGATGCACCGCGTGCCCCCAACCGGCGGCGGGCGGGCCGGTGTTTTCCGGCAGGACCGCGTCAATCTTCGCGGCCAAACTCTGTGCATTTTCAGCCAGTTCCGGGTCCGTCGCCTCGCCCAGAATGGCCACCGCGAGGTGTAATGCCTCCAATTCGCCCATGGTCAGGTTCATCGGCGGCAAGGTGATCGGCGCGGTGATCATATAGCCGACGCCGCGTTCGCCCTCGACCGGCACGCCGGAGGCCTTGAGCGTCGCCATATCGCGCCAAATCGTGCGCTCGGAGACCTCGACACGCTCGGCCAGATCGCGCGCCTTGTGCAGTTTGCCGTCACGCAAGATCTGGATGAGATCGAACAGGCGGTCGCTGCGCCGGATGCCGGTTTGTTTGCGACCGCCTGACATGATTTACACCGCCATCTGCGCCACGTTGCGATGGAGCGCGACCTGTGCATGGGCCATGTTCACGCTCTCGCGGGTGACCAAAGCCATGAAGGCCTGCGCCTCGGGCGCGGCCATGAACCCTGCGTCGGCGGATTTGGCGGCGGCCTCATTGGCCCAGACGTAATCTTCGCGCCAAAGGCCCGTCTCATCGCAGGACAGCGTGCGCGCACAAAGCCCCTCGCAACGGTCCAGATAACCGTCGAGGCCGCGTGCTACGGTCATGAATTCTGCGTCACTCACGCCATCGTTCAGGCGAAAGGTAACAGTTTCAAGGATTTGAATGTCAGTCATCGTTGTTCTCCGATTCGGTTTCGATGATCTGAGAATGGGGCTTTACAACTGACATAAACCTGTCAGTTGAAGATTTCCAGCCCACCAACCCGCGCCAATGTTGTGCAACGGGGCCGCAAGCGCGATTTTGCGCTTTTCCTCCCCGAAGCTCCGTCTTAATCCTATTTCCCGAGAGTTGTGACGGGCCGATGCGTCCCGTGAAAAATGGAGATACACATGCTCAACAACATCGGCCTTCCGGGTCTTCTGCTCATCGCCGTCGTGGTTCTGGTTCTCTTTGGCCGCGGCAAGATTTCCGGCCTCATGGGCGAGGTCGGCAAAGGCATCACGTCGTTTAAAAAAGGCGTGGCCGAGGGCACCAAAGAGATTGAAGACGAAGCCGCTGAAGTCGCCAAGGACGTCACGCCCGAGGACGAAAAAGACAAGGTCTGAGGCCTGTTTTTCTCTTTTGGGTTGGGGCGTTGGCCCCTAAGACGTGGCATTTAGACAAGGCGGTGCGAGATGTTTGACATCGGCATGTCAGAACTATTGATCATCGGGGTCGTGGCGTTGATCGTCGTCGGCCCCAAAGATTTGCCGGGCATGTTCCGCACGCTCGGGCGGTTCACGGCGCGGGCGAAATCCATGGCGCGCGAGTTCTCCCGCGCAATGGAAGCGGCGGCGGACGAAAGCGGCATGAAAGAGGCCTCCGAGGCTTTGAAAGGGGCTGCGAACCCGAAGAAATTCGGCCTCGATAAGCTCAACGAAGCGGCGGACACCTTCGAGAAATGGGACCCGATGAAGGCCTCTGACGGCAAGGCGGCCCCGAAAACGGACAAGTTGCAAAAAGACGAGCTCAGCCCGGAACGTGCCGAGGCCGCCAAGAAAATTTCGGATGCGGCCGCGAAAAAAGCGACCGAGCGGCTTCAGGCCGAATTGGATGCCGAGGCGTCGGACACAGCGACTGAGAAGAAGGGCGGCGACGTATGAGCGACAGCGATATCGAAGACAGCAGCGCGCCGCTGATCGAACATCTGGCGGAATTGCGCACGCGGATCATCCGTGCCGTTCTGGCCTTTGTCGTCGGCATGGTGATCTGTTTCGCGGTCGCCAGCCCGATCCTCGATTTCCTTCTGGTGCCGATCGAAAAATCCATGCGTGCGCTGGGCAACCCGAACCCGGTGATGCAATACACCGCGCCGCAGGAATATTTCTTTACGTTGATCCGCATCTCTATGGTCGGCGGTCTGGCGATCTCTTTTCCGGTCATTGCCTATCAGCTGTGGCGCTTTGTGGCGCCGGGGCTTTACCGCAATGAAAAGAATGCGTTTTTGCCCTTCCTGATCGCCTCTCCGGTCCTCTTCCTGATGGGCGCGGCTTTCGCGCAATATGTGGTTGTGCCGCTGGCGATGACCTTCTTCTTGGGGTTTGCCGATCTTCCGTCATTCGTGGGGGCGCTGGTTTCCAATGGCGGTGACGTGGCGGCGGCCTCGACCGACACCGGCATCGACATCGTGTTCAACGGCAAGGTCAACGAAAGCCTTGATATCACGTTGAAAATGATCGTGGCCTTCGGGTTGTGCTTCCAGCTTCCGGTGCTTTTGACCCTGATGGGCAAGGCCGGTCTTGCGACGGCGCGCGGCCTGCGGGCGACCCGGAAATATGCCGTCGTGGGCATCCTGACCGTCGCCGCCTTGGTGACGCCGCCGGACGTGACGACCCAGCTGATTTTGTTCGTCGTGGTTTATGGCCTCTACGAAGTCTCGATCTTCCTCGTGGCGCGGGTTGAAAAGAAACGCACCGAAGAGCTGCGCGCCGCTGGTGTTCTCGACGAAGACGAAGACCTGTTTGCCGAGTTTGACGAAGATGACAAGTAAGACCCTGAAACGCATTGCCGCGGCCCTCGAACGGATGGCCCCGGCGCCGATGGATGCGCCCGATTTTGACAGCGCCGAGGCTTATGTCTGGCACACCGAACCGGATGCGCTGCAGCCGGTCAAAACGGTGTCGCGGGTCGATATTTCACTGCTCGTCGGTGTGGATCGCTCTCGGGATACGCTTCTGGAAAACACGCTTCAGTTTGCGCGGGGGCTTCCGGCCAACAACGCGCTTTTGTGGGGCGCGCGCGGGATGGGGAAATCCTCTCTGGTCAAATCCGTCCACGCGGCGGTGAATGCTCAAGGCCTGCCGCTCAAGATCGTCGAGATGCAGCGTGAAGACCTGCCCACCGTGGCCCGTCTTTTGAACCTCTTGCGCGGCTCCGAGCATCGTTTCCTGCTGTTCTGTGATGACCTGTCGTTCAGCCATGACGACCAGCATTACAAGTCGCTCAAGGCCGTGCTGGATGGCGGCATCGAAGGTCGTCCGGACAATGTGCTGTTCTACGCCACCTCCAATCGCCGCCACCTGATGCCGCGCGACATGATCGAGAACGAGCGCAGCTCCGCGATCAACCCGTCGGAGGCGACCGAGGAAAAGGTTTCGCTGTCGGATCGCTTCGGGCTTTGGCTTGGTTTTCACCCCTGTTCTCAGGATGAATACCTCGAGATGATCCGAGGCTATTGTCGGGAATATGGCGTCGAAGTCGACGAAGAGACGCTCCGCGCCGAGGCCATCGAATGGCAGGCGACGCGCGGGTCTCGCTCGGGCCGTGTGGCGTGGCAGTTCTTTACCGATCTGGCGGGGCGTCAGGGCGTTAAGCTAGGCTGAGTATTTTTCTCACGAAAAAGACGAAAAGAAGGGGCGCGTCCCGGCCGTCGATACATAGCGCAGTGGCGTCTTCGAAAGGGTTTTGGCCGCACGGGCCGGGACGTCTTTTCCGTGAGCGGTCATCGGCGCTCCCGCCTGTACCGCATAATGAGGTTAATCTCACAAAGATGAACGCCGGGTTTATGGCCCGGCGTTTTGTCTTTTTCGTGAATTAAATACTCAAGTCCCGTCAGTTCAGGTAAGGCGTCGGGTCGACTGTCTGGGTGCCTTTGAATACCATGAACTGCAAGGCATTGAATTCGTTGGCCGTCACCTTGGCAATCGTCTGGCCGCGTTTCACGCTGTCGCCTTTCTTCACCGCGATGTCGTCGATGAAGCTATAGGCCGTTTGCAAGCCGCCACCGTGATCCACGACCATGATTTTCACCCCGTCTGCGTTGGTGGAAATCAGCTTCACCGTGCCGTCTTTCGCGGCCTTCACCGGCGTGCCGGAGGTGGCGGCGAAGAGGATGAATTTCGATTTCGTCTTGTCGTAATCGCGGATGATCGCGCCCGAGACGGGTTTGGCCATTTCCGAGGTGGTCGAAGTTTGCGTCGCGCCGAGATCCGCCGCCGGTTTGGTCGTCGCGGGCGCGGGTTTGGCGGCATCCGGATCGGGCAGGGGCTCGGAGGCCGAGGGCGGCGTCGGCGTCGGCGTGCCTTGGCCCGGCTGTGTCTCGGACGCTTGCGCGGTCACTTCTGAGGCTTTCACCGGGATCAGAAGGTAGCGACCTTCCTCGACGGAGAGATCGGAATCGAGACCGTTCCAATCGGCGAGCGCGCGCACGGAGATACCGTAGGTGCGGGCGATGGAATAGGCGGTTTCGCCGCGTTTCACCTGGTGGCGCACCGGCTCCATGCCGTCGATCGGGTCGGAGGGGTTGGCCTGCGTCATCGTGGTGGTTGTTGTTGTCGTCTGGCCGCTTCCGGCGTTGCTCAGCCCTTCTTCGGCCAGCGCCGTGATGTCGATCCGCTCACCCGAGGCGATGGTGCCCGCACGGGTCGTGGAGGCCGTGCCGTCAACGCGGCGCGGCAGCGCGATCACTTCGCCTTCGCGCAGGGTGACGTCATCGGTGATGCCATTGTAGCGCGCGAGTTCATTGACCGAGAGGCCGGTGCGATTGGCAACATCGGCGATGCTGTCACCCCGTTTGGCGACAGCGACCTGATAATTCGGATAAGAGATGATGCCCTGCGCGTTGGGGGTCGGTTTCGATATGGTCTTGGCGTCCGAGGCGGCGGGGGCAGTGGAAAACGCATCCGTCATGCCACGCAGATCGAAGTCGATCGGCTTGTCACAGGCGCTCAGCGCCAGAACGGCACAGCCCATCATCGCAAATCCGGCACGGCGGGTCTCAAACGTCGAAAAAATCGTCATCTCACTCTGTCCTCAATGGCGGGGGCATCGGTTCTCCGATCCCCGGTGCGCCTCTCTTTGCTGGAGGCCTGAATATGTCACTCCTGACCCATCCCCTCGACGAGGGGCACGAAACGCACGGCGCGCAGTTCTTCGTAATCGAAACCGTCCTCGAGCCGCGTCACCTTGATCAGGCTTTGCACGGCGTCGGACTGACCGACCGGCAAGACCATGATACCGCCTGTTTTCAACTGCGCCAAGAGGGGCCCCGGGGGGTCCTCTGCGGCGGCGGTCACAAGAATGCGATCAAAAGGCGCCTGATCGGGCAGGCCGAATGAGCCGTCCGCCGACATCGAGGTGATGTTGACGATGCCCAGACGGTCAAAGACGCTCTGCGCCTCGCGCACCAGACGGGCATAGCGATCCACCGTGTAGACCCGGCGCGCAAGCTGGCTCAGAACGGCGGCCTGATAGCCCGATCCCGTACCAACCTCGAGCACCTTGTCACGCGGCTGCACGTTCAAGGCCTGGGTCATCAGCCCTACCACGGAGGGTTGCGAAATGGTCTGGCCGCAGGCGATGGGCAGCGGCATGTCCTCATAGGCGCGTTCGGAAAACAGGCCTTTGACGAAATCGCCCCGGTCGATCTTTTCCATGGCCTGAAGCGTGCGCTGATCCATCACGCCCTTGGACCGGAGCGTGAAGAGATATTGCATTTTGGCTTCAGGGGTCATGGCCATCAGAGGGCGCGCTCCAGATCTTTGATCATGTCATGCGCGGTCAGATCGGCGCGCATCGGCGTCACCGAGATATGGCCTTCGAGATTGGCGGTCACGTCGGTGTCGGGACCGGTGTCGACGGATTGCTCGGAGCCGCGCACCCACAGGAACCGCCGCCCGGTGGGGGAGACTTGCCCCTCCATCACGAAGCCTGCGGTTTTGCGACGGCCTTGGCGCGCGACCATGATGTCTTTCACGTCAGAGGCCGGGATCGGCGGGAAATTCACGTTATAAAACAGGCGGTAAGCGTCGTCTTCGCCCCAAGGTGCCTTATCCAGAAGATGCCGGATCACGCGGGCGCCGTGTTGGGCCGCGGCCTCAAACGGGTCTTCGGCCTCATAGTTGCGCGGGCCGAGGAACTGCGACAGGGCGATGGCTTTCACGCCCTGAAGTGCGGCCTCCATGGCACCGCCGATGGTGCCGGAATACATGACGTTTTCGCCGGCGTTGTTGCCGCGATTGACGCCGGAGAGCACCAGATCGGGGCGTGCGGGGAGGATGTCGTGCAGGCCCGCCAGAACGCAATCCGCAGGCGAGCCCTCGGCGGCCCAGCGGCGCGGACCAAGTTCGGAAATCATCGTGGGGCTGGCGTAGGAAATGCAATGGCCGACGCCGGATTGCTCAAACGCCGGCGCGACGACCCAGACCTCGCCCTCGGGGCCGGCGATGTCTGCCGCGATGGCATCTAAGGTTTTCAGACCCGGCGCGTTGATGCCGTCGTCATTGGTGATCAGGATGCGCATGGGCTCGCTTTCTCTTGTGTTGCCTATGTCCTTAAAGCAGGCTGGGAATCGCGGCAAGTCGCCCGCCCGATCTGAGAGGAAAAACCTATGGGAAAACCTGTTTTGGACGCCGTTGCGGTCACCGCGACCGATATGGAGCGGGCGATGGCGTTCTATACGCTCTTGGGGTTCGATTTCGAAGGTGGATTTATGACCGAAGATCACGTCGAGCCGATGCGGGCGCCCGGAGAGCCGCGTTTGATGATCGATCATGCCAGCCTGATGGAAAAGCTGACGGGTGAGGCGCCGCGCGCGCCGAACCATTCGTGCTTTGCGCTTTTGTGCGAGAACCCGGCGGAGGTGGATGCTTTGGCGGCAAAGATCAAAGAGGCGGGGTTTGATGTGCTGACCCAGCCTTGGGACGCGTTTTGGGGACAACGCTACGCAACGGTCGCCGACCCGGATGGCTACCGCGTGGACTTGTTCGCGCCTCTGTGAGGAGGGGCTTTGAGCCCTTTCTTCCGCTAATGTGACTACAACTATTCGAGCTTTCAAAGTGCTCTTAGGTTAGACCATAGGCGACTAAAGTGGCTTCCTTAGCCTTGGCGGCCAACGAAGATAGGAACTGCCCAATGCCCAAACTTCAAATCGATGGTGTTGATCTCGTGGACATGAGCGCCCTAGAAGCAGAAACTCTATTGCGCCAACTTGCCAACGTTTCAAATGCTTGGATCAAGAAATTCGCGATTGAGCTTAAAGAGCCTATATCCCCAAGTATATCAGGCCGAGAGCATTGCTACGAAAGCGGTACTGTGAAGATTTTGATCGGCTGGGAAACCAAATCCGAAACCGAAAAGTAATGAGGCATGGCAGAAAAGTCCGAAAAGCGGACAATGCGTCCGCCGCTAGCTGAGGGCTTTAGAGTAGCCCCGCTTCTTTCAACAGACGCGGCGCCTCGTCGCGCGGGTGGGTGAGTGTCGCTTTGTCCTCGCCCGGAAAGAACCGTGCGCGGGTGGCGGTGGGCATGGGGTTCGGCGAGAGAATGTGGACGCGGGGGGCTTTGCTCATAGTGGCTGTCTCGGCCTGCCAGCTTTTCGCCATGGCGATTTGCGCGGCTTTCGAGGCGCCATAGGCGCCAAAGAATTTCTCGCCCGCGTGGTTGTCCTCGAAAAACAGCGCTTCGCCCGGCGCGTCGCCCATCGTCAACAGAGGCGAGATCATCGGGATCAGCTTGCCAGTGGCGATGACATTGGTGGTCATCGTGCGGTCGAAATCTTTCGGGTCCATGTGATCGGCGGGGGACAAAAGTTGTGCATAAACAGCGGTATGCGCCCAGAGGTCCAAGTGGCCCCAACGGTCGTAAATGCCGCGACAAAGATGTGCCATGGCGTCCGGGTTGGTGACATCCATCGGCGCCAAAGTGGCCTGGCCGCCCTTGGCCTTGATCAGGTCATCAAGCTCTTCGAGCGCGCCGGTCGTCTTGGCGACGGCGACGATGTGATAGTCGGGCGCCAGAGCCTCGGCGAGGAAAAAGCCAAGGCCGCGCGAGGCGCCGGTGATGAGGGCGATTTTTGGGATCTCTGTCATGGGATTTGTGTGGCGCTTGCCAGAAGCCGCGTCAAGAGGATTTGAGCGCAGTGCGCGCGAGTGTCCCGGTGGCCTCGTAGAGATCAATGAGCTGATCGAGGGAAATGTCTTTCGCATCGGCGCTGATTGCCGCGGGCCGTGCCGTGCCATCGCCGAAATCGAGCGTCACCTGACTGCCCTGAGCTGCCAGCGGCGACAGGTCGTTGGCCAGCGTCGCGGGTGTCGTCTCGGGCACAGCACCGCCGTCCAGAAGCTCGAGATAGGCATAGAACACCGCATGCGGCACCTCGGCCCAAAGCGCCACCATCAGCGCCTCGTCCGAGCCGCGCACGGGTAGGGAGAGCGTCGCCCGCAGGAACCGCCGATCCCCGAGACGGCACAGCTCAGAGGCCAGTTGATCGTCGCCCGCTTTGACAAAGGGGGCCTCGCCGCGGGCCTCATGCGGCCAGTCGGAGGGGTGATCGAATCCGATGTCGATCAGCCCGCCGAACGGTCCGTCGGGGTCCATGAGCGCACGCCAGCGCGGGTCGAGATCGAGAAGGGAGGTCAAGGTTCAGCTCGCCAGCGAGGTTGTGACTTTCTCGACGCCCTTGTCCTTCATCTTTTCGCTCACGCGCGAAGAGGACTCCAGAGAGGCGAGGTATTCCTTTGAGACGCCCGTCACGTATTCGCCGTTGAAACAGGAGCAATCAAAGGCCTCGATGTCGGGGTTGCCCTCTTTGGCGGCCCAGACCAGGTCTTCGAGCTTTTGATAGATCAGCCCGTCCGCGTCGAGATAGTCACAAATCTCCTCAACGCTGCGGTTGTTGGCGATCAGCTCGTGTTTCGTCGGCATGTCGATGCCGTAGACATTGGCGTATTTGACCGGCGGGGAGGCGGAGGCGATGTAGACTTTCTTGGCGCCAGCTTCGCGACACATCTGAACGATTTTCTTGATCGTATTGCCGCGCACGATGCTGTCGTCGACCAAGAGGATGTTGCGCCCCTTCATCTCCAATTCCATGGCGTTCAACTTGCGGCGCACGGATTTTTGACGTTCGCTTTGACCTGGCATGATGAAGGTCCGGCCCACATAGCGGTTCTTCACCAGACCCTCGCGGTAGCGAATGCCGGTGATGTTGGAGACCTCAAGCGCGGCTGGACGCGCGCTGTCCGGCACCGGGATGATCGCGTCGATCTCGAACCCGCTCTCCATGATTTGTTGCGCCAGCGTCTGGCCCATGCGGAGTTGGGTTTTGTAGACGGAGATGCCGTCGAGCATGCTGTCGGGGCGGGCGAGGTAGACATATTCAAAGATACAGGGCGTCAGCTTGCCCTCGACACATTGGCGGGTGTGCATGTTGCCGTCGAGGTCGATCAGGATCGCCTCACCCGGCGCCATGTCGCGAATTTTCTCGAAGCCGTTGATACCGAAGGCCACGTCCTCAGACGCAAAGGAATATTCATCGCCCGCATCGGTTTCGCGTTTTGCGACCGAGAGCGGGCGGATGCCATGCGGATCACGGAAGGCCAAAAGCCCGACGCCCGCGATCAGGCAAATCACGGAATAGGCGCCCTGCACCCGCTCCATGGTCATTTTGACACCGGCCAGAATGTTGCGTACCGGATCGTCGGTGCCGTTTACCTTGATGGCGTCCGAGACCTTGTCGGCCAGCACGTTCAACAGGATTTCACTGTCGGAGGTGGTGCGCAGATGGCGGGAATATTTGCCGACCACCTTGGCGCGCTGCTCTTCGGTGTTGGTGATGTTGCCGTTGTGCACGAGGTAGATGCCATAGGGCGCGTTGACGAAGAACGGCTGGGCCTCGGCGGCCGAAAGCGAGCCTGCGGTGGGGTAGCGCACATGGCCAAGCCCGAGACGGCCCAGAAGATTCGGCGCATCCTGTGGGCCGAACACGTCCTTCACAAGGCCGGAGCCTTTGCGTTCGCGGAAAAACTCGCCGTCATAGGTCACGATGCCCGAGGCGTCCTGCCCCCGATGTTGAAGCATCAAAAGCCCGTCGTAGAGTTCCGCAAAGACATCGTTCGTCCGGCTCGCGATCCCAAAAATCCCGCACATATCAGTCGCTCCAATTCGTCGTCGCTGCGATCTCTGCCGTCATGGTCAGAGAGGCCAATGGGGCAGGGCCCCGGTCATGGTGAGTTGAGAAGCTCTCAGTCGAGAGGGTGCACCTGTTCCGACGTAATCCAATACGCCAAGCTCAAAGGTAGAGGTCTGGGGCGAAAGGCGCATCCAGCCGGGCTCCGAATCCTGTCACGGGTGTCTTGCCCCTCCTTTAAGGCCTATCAAAGCCAGTGTCACGAAAGGATCACATAAAGCGTTTCTTAAAAATTGCAGGGGCGTGTTGATCGTCAGGGTGCAAAGAAAAAGGCGACCCGAAAGGCCGCCTTTGCAGATTTTGTGTCGTCGCGTTTACTGCGTGCAGGTGGAGACCAGCGCCTCATAGCGCTGCGTGATCCAATCCGGCGCATCGTCCGGCAGGCTCTCGTCGATCTTGTCTTGGGAACGGGCAAAGACCTTGGCCGTGCGGGAGTTTTCCAGCACTTCGATCGGATCGCCGGTGGAGACGCGGTCCACCACGACCAGCGCGATGGCGACCAACACGATGCCTCTGAGCACGCCGAACAGGAACCCAAGCCCCTGATCGATGCCACCAAGGGCAGAGCGTTGCACGGCGGAAGAAAACAGCGGCGTGAAGACCGACACCACGATCAGCGCCAGCGCGAAGACCGCGAAGAAACCGGTGATCACCGACAATTCGCAAGAGCCGGTGATGTAATCGCCTAAGTACGGCACTTCTTTCACCAGCGGCACGGCTTTCGGCGCAAACATATAGCCCAGAATCGCCGCCACGATCCAACCGGCAATCGCCATGCCCTCGCGCACAAAGCCGCGGCTATAGGCGAGAATGGCCGACACGATGATGACCAGCGCCACGATGCCGTCGATGATAGTAAAGCCTTCCATGGCACGTCCTTCGTCAAAACTCACTTGCCGTTCCGTCAGGAAAGGCTCGCCGGTGAAGAACCAAGTTTTGAGAATTTGTTCAACCTTTTTCACGCCTTTTTCGTCATGAGGCGGTAAAAAAGCTGGCATGTGGCGTGGCGGCGCCCGTTTGATCCGCTCCAGAGTGTGGTTTTACCCGGCGCCTCACCCGGCGCCAAAGACCTCGCCGACAAAGCCCACGAGATCGCTCATCAACCGCATTTCCATGCCGCTTTTCTCGCCCGCTTTCGATTGCGCAGGCGCGATGGCGGAGGCAAAGCCAAGCTTCTTGGCCTCTTTCAATCGGTTCTCGGTCTGGCCCACCGGGCGGAGGCTCCCGGACAGCGACAGTTCCCCAAACACCACGCAATCCTTCGGCAAAGCCGCATCCTCGCGCGCCGACAAAAGTGCTGCGGCCACGGCCAGATCGGCGGCGGGTTCCGACACCTTCATGCCACCTGCGACGTTGAGATAGACATCCAACCCCGCAAACGGAATGCCGCAACGTGCTTCCAACACGGCGAGGATCATTGCCAGACGAGAGCCGTCCCAGCCCACAACCGTGCGCCGCGCCTGCGCGTGGGGCGAGGGGGCGACAAGCGCCTGAAATTCCACCAAAACCGGACGCGTGCCTTCGATGCCCGCAAAGACCACCGAGCCGGGCGCCGGTTGATCGCGTTCTGACAGGAACAGCGCGGAGGGGTTCGTCACCTCCGACAACCCATCGCCGGTCATCTCGAACACACCGATCTCATGCGCCGGACCGAAACGGTTCTTCACCGCGCGCAAAAGCCGGAACTGATGCCCACGCTCGCCCTCGAAATAAAGCACCGTGTCGACCATATGTTCGACCACACGTGGCCCGGCAAGCTGACCCTCCTTGGTGACATGGCCCACAAGCACGACGGAAACGCCGCGCGTCTTGGCAAATGTGGTCAATTCATGCGCCGCAGCGCGCACCTGCGACACGGACCCCGGCGCGCTTTCGACATTGTCGGCCCACATGGTCTGGATCGAGTCGATGATCACCAGATCCGGCTCTTCCTTTTCCAATGTCGTCAAAATATCGCGCAGATTGGTCTCCGCGCCCAATTGCACATTGGCCTCGGCCAGCCCCAGCCGCTGCGCCCGCATCCGCACCTGCGCGCTGGCTTCCTCGCCGGAAATATAGATGACCTTCAACCCTGCGCCCGCGAACCGTGCGGCAGCCTGCAACAAAAGCGTCGACTTGCCGATCCCCGGATCGCCACCCACCAGAATAGCAGAGGCAGGCACAAGGCCGCCGCCCAATACCCGGTCGAACTCTTCCAACCCAGACGAGGTGCGCGGCGGCGGGCTTTCCTTGGTCGAGAGTTTCGAGAGCGGAATTTCCTTGCCCCGCATCCCGCCCAGCGTCTTTTTCGAAGGCCCCGCCGCAGAGAGCGGCTTTTCCTCTGAAATCGTGTTCCACTCGCCGCAGCCATCACAGCGCCCCGACCATTTGGTCGTCACCGCTCCGCAATTGGAGCACACGAAATTCTTCTGCGCCTTGGCCATTCTGCTGCCCTTGAATTGTTCTTGCTTCGTTCTAATCTGCCGCACGGGGTTTCCGCAAGCGTTCAGGTCTTTTTCTTGGTAAAAATACTCAAGCCGAGGCTCACCAGAACACATAGCGTAAACAGATAAAGCCCCCAGCCCACTTCAAGCCGTCCAACCCCGATGCCCTTCGCAACCGTAATATAGATCGCGATCAGGAACACATCCGCCATGGCCAACCGCCCAAGGTGATACAGCCAGGGTTTCACGCGATCTGAAAGGCGACCGGACAGTAGGCCCTCCATCGCCAAAACTTTCCCAATTGGCGCCAAAATCGCGAAAAACACCACGACAAGCGCCAAAAACTTGTCCTTTTCCCACAATGCGCCGATCCCGGAGAGAACCGAGATTTCCGACAGGGAAAAAAGCGGCAACAGCCCCGCTTTCATCAAAGGCGCGGCCCAGGCGATGGGAAAGAGGATCAAAAGCGAAAGGTTGAGAAGGCGCAGCCTGCTCATCGCAGTGTTTCAATCGGCCCCTCAGCAGAGCCGGTGATGAACTGTTTGAGATAGGGATCATCCGCGCTGTCCATCTCGGCCACGGGGCCAAACCAGCGGATTTTGCCCCGGTGCAGCATCGCAACTTTGTCGGCAATCGCGCGCACGGAGGTCATGTCATGGGTGATCGTCACGGCGGTCGCGCCCATTTCGACGACGATTTCACGGATCAATTCGTTGATCACGCCCGCCATGATCGGATCGAGGCCGGTCGTGGGTTCGTCAAAGAAAATGATCTCGGGATCGGCGGCGATGGCACGCGCCAGCCCCACACGTTTCTGCATCCCGCCCGACAGTTCGGCGGGGAAAAGATCGGCCACATCGGGGCCAAGCCCCACGCGGCGCAGTTTCTCGATGGCGATTTCGCGAGCCTCGGCTTTTGGCCGCTTGAGCGAGCCGCGCAGCAGGCGGAAGGCGACGTTTTGCCAGACCGGAAGGCTGTCGAACAGGGCCGCGCCTTGGAACAACATGCCAAACCGGGCGAGGAACGCATCGCGGTCGCCGGTCGCGGTGATGTCTTCGCCGCCCACTTTGATTGTGCCCTGATCCGGCGTGATCAGCCCGAGAATGCATTTCAGCGTCACCGATTTCCCGGTGCCCGAGCCGCCGATGATGACACAGCTTTCGCCGCGCGCGACATGAAGGTCGACGCCACGCAAAATCTCTTTGCTTCCAAAGGCTTTATGGACATTCTCTAGGCTGATCATGTGCTGAAAAACGCCTGCGTCAAAAGGAAGTTGGCCGCGAGGATCAACACGGCTGCGGCCACCACAGATGATTTCGTCGCACGTCCCACGCCCTGCGCGCCACGGCCCGAATTCATGCCGAAATAGCACCCCATCAGCGTCGCGATCACACCAAAGGCCGCGCCCTTGACGAGCGAGGAGATGATGTCGGAGGCCTCGAGGAAATCGATGGTGTTCTTGAGGTAAGTCGCGGGGTTGAACCCCAGCGATTGCGTCGAGACGAACCAGCCGCCGAAGACGCCAATCGTGTCGCCCACGGCCACCAACACAGGCACGGTGACGAGACCGGCAAAGACGCGCGGCGCGGTGAGATATTTCATCGGATCGGTCGAGAGCGTGACCAATGCGTCGATCTGTTCCGTGACTTTCATCGTCGCGATCTCGGCGGCAATCGACGACGTCACGCGCGCGGCCATCATCAGGCCGACCATCACGGGGCCAAGCTCGCGCACGACGCCCAAAGCGACGATCTGCGGCACGACCTGTTCGGCGGAGAAGCGCGAGCCTCCGGCATAAATCTGCAACGCCAAAGCGCCGCCGGTGAAAATCGCGGTCAGCCCCACGACCGGCAGGGACAGGTAGCCCACGGTCATCAAGGCATGCAGGAATTCGCGGCCATAAAACGGTGGCGTGATGATGTGGCGAAAGGCCGAAAGCGCAAACATAGCCACCCGTCCGACGCTGGCCAATGCGGCCAGAACTGCCGCTCCGAGCGCGGCCAGAGGGCGGGTCACAAGCGCGGTCATCCGATGTAGCGGCGCTGATATCGCGCCCCCAGAGAGGTCAGGATTTCATAGCCGATGGTCTGACCGATGGTGGCCAGATCGTCCGGCGTCTGATGCGCGCACAACAGATCAAGCGCGCGCGGCACATGGTCGAGATGTGTGATGTCCACGGTGATCAGATCCATCGAGACGCGACCCACGAGCGGGCAGGGGATCGATCCGTCGAACAGAACCGCCTTGTTGGAAATCAGCCGGGTGATCCCGTCGGCGTAGCCCGCGGACACGGTGGCGATGCGCGAGGGCACTTCGGCGGTCCAGCTGTTGGAATAGCCGACGGTTTCACCGGGCATGACGTCACGGGTCTGGATCACCGGGCATTCGAGTTTCACGACCGGTTTGCCGTCCTCATAGGGAAAGCCGCCATAAAGCCCGATGCCGGGGCGGACGAGGTCGAAATGATAGTCGGGACCCAGTAACAACCCGCCGGTCGCGGAGAGCGCACGGGGTACTTTGACCCCGTCAGTCATCGCGCGGAATGCCGCGAGTTGCTGAGCATTCATCGGGTGCTCCGGTTCGTCGGAACAGGCCAAATGGCTCATGATCAAATCAGGATTTGCCTTGAGAACCAGCGCCTTGACCGCATCCCATTCCGCGGGTTCAAGGCCTAGTCGGTTCATCCCGGTATCAAGCTGAATGCCAAAAGGCGCGCCGGGCAGGGCCTCGAAATGGCGGGTGATCTGGTCGAGCGAGTTGAGCATCGGCACCAGATTCATGTCGCCGATCATATCCGTGTCGCCCGCCATATGGCCGGAGAAGACGCCGATCCACGGTGTCGGACCGACGGCTTGGCGCAGGGTCACGCCTTCCTCGGCGGCGGCGACGAAAAACTTTTTCACGCCAGCTTTCATCAGCGCGCGCGCGGCTTTCGCGACACCCAACCCATAGGCGTCGGCCTTCACGACGGCGGCGGTTTCCACCGCGTCGGAGGAGAGCTTGTCGAGGGCCCGCCAATTGTCGGCCAGAGCCCCGAGATCGATTTGTAGAACTGAAGTACCCATGTCGATGTATTTGACGGCGCGCGCTGAGAGTCGCAAGGCGAAAGGACGCGGGCCTAACCTTTTACACGTTGAATTTATTCGTAATCGTAGTTGTTGTAGCGGTCGGCGGCGAGGTTGCCAAAGCGGGTGAACTCCGCCTCAAAACTCAACTCGACCGTGCCGATCGGACCGTGACGCTGTTTGCCAAGGATGACCTCGGCCTTGGCGTGCAGGCGCTCCATATCGGCCATCCACTTTTCCATCGCCTCGAGATTGTCGTCATCGGGCTTTTCGCGCTCTTTATAATATTCGCCACGGTAAACGAACATCACCACGTCGGCGTCCTGCTCGATGGAGCCGGATTCGCGCAAATCCGAAAGCTGCGGACGTTTGTCGTCGCGGGATTCCACCGTCCGCGACAGCTGCGACAGGGCGATCACCGGGATGTGAAGTTCTTTGGCGATGGCCTTGAGGCCCATGGAAATTTCGCCGATCTCCTGCACCCGGTTGCCCTCGGTTCGGGACGTGCCACGCACAAGCTGGAGATAGTCGACGATCAAAAGATCTAGCCCATGGGTCCGCTGCAACCTGCGGGCACGTGCCGCAAGCTGCGAGATCGGGATCGAGGGCGTGTCGTCGATATAAAGCGGACAGCTTTCCAGCGTTTTGGCGGCATCGACGAAGCGGCGGAATTCCTCCTCGGTCATGTCACCTTGACGGATCTTGTGCGAGGAAATTTCGGAGGCCTCGGCGAGAATACGCGCAGCCAACTGTTCGGCGCTCATCTCGAGCGAGTAAAAGCCCACGACGCCGCCCTCGACCGCGCCCTGCTTGCCATCGGGCAGCTGGCCCTTTTTGTAGGATTTCGCAATGTTAAAGGCGATGTTGGTCGCCAGCGAGGTTTTCCCCATCGAGGGACGCCCCGCGAGAATGATCAAGTCAGAAGGGTGAAGGCCCCCCATTTTCTTATCGAGATCAACGAGTTTCGTCGCGACCCCGGCCATGCCGCCGCCGCGCTCATAGGCGGCGTTGGCGTTCAAAACGGCCTGGGTGACAGCGGAGAGGAACGAGGTAAATCCGGTCTCGCCCTTGCCCTGTTCGGCGAGGCCGTAGAGCTTTTGTTCGGCGGCGACGATCTGTTCGCTCGGGTCGCGTGTGTCAGAGCCCGAAGAGGCTGCGCCCGCGATTTCATTGCCGAGCTCAATGAGCTGACGGCGCAGGAACAGATCGTAAATCAGCTGGGCATAGTCGCGCACCGCATAGGTCGAGATTGCCGAGGCCGCCAAACGTGCGAGATAGGCTGTGCCGCCCAGCTCCTGAAGGCCGACGTGGTCCTCCATATAGGCCTTGAGCGTCACCGGCGAGGCGAGCATGTTTTTCGAAATGCGCTCGGACGCTTTATCGAAAATATCTTTGTGGACCGGGTCGTAGAAATGATCCGGCGCGATGATCGACACGATTTTGTCGAAAACATCGTTGTTGGTCAGAAGCGCACCCAGAAGCTGTTGTTCCGCCTCGATATTATGCGGTGCGGCGCCCGCGTAAGAGGTGATCAAAGAGGCGCCATTGCCGCCAGTCTCTGTGCCCGATGCGGCCTCGGCATCGGCGGATTTCTCACCGCGATGGCTGTCGAGTTTGGCGATTTCACTCATCTTGTTCTGCCCTCTTTTATGACCCGCGAGTCGCGTGTTGCTCTCGGATTTGAGTGTCTTAGACCACTCGGGCGGGGCATCGCAAAGTGTATATTTTGTGGATAACTCCGCGGGTCGGGCTAAGCCTGCGGGATGCAAAGAAAAACGCCGCCCTCTCGAGCAGCGTTCAAATTTTGAGCATGACGTCTGGGGCTCTTCGAGCTCAGTCTTTCTTGTGCTTTTCCTGCCAGGCGCGCGGTGCACCGAGGAAATGTTCGACCTCGGCCAGCGTGCCGGCGTCGAAGATTTTCTGTTTCTTCGCCTCGGCCAGAACGTCCCACCAGGTGCAGAGGCTGATGAGGTTCACCCCGTGATCGCCCAGTGTCTTTTCCGTCTCCGGGAAGATGCCGTAGTAGAAAATCACCGCCGTCCAGCCACAGCTCGCGCCGGTTTCGCGGATCGCATCGACGAAGGACAGTTTCGAGCCGCCGTCGGTGGTCAGATCCTCGACCAACAACACGCGCTCGCCCTCAGACATTGCGCCTTCGATCCGGGCGTTGCGGCCGTAGCCTTTCGGTTTTTTGCGCACGTAAGACATGGGCAGGCCAAGACGTTCGGCCACCATGGCGGCAAAGGGAATGCCTGCCGTTTCGCCACCGGCGATGTTGTCAAAGGCCTCGAACCCGGCCTGACGCATGATCTGCACCGCCATGAAATCCATCAGCGTCGAGCGGATGCGCGGGTAGGAGATCAGCTTGCGACAGTCGATATAGGTCGGGGACGGCAGGCCGGAGGCGAGGATATAGGGGTCCTCGGGGCGGAAATTCACCGCGCCGATTTCCAACAGCATGCGCGCCGTCAGCCGGGCGATTTCGGTCTCATCGGGGAAGGACGAAGGGATCATGGTCAGTCTCTCTTTAGGCCTCTACGCTCCAGTGGAGCGGCATTTGCGGGTCGAACACCGTCACCGGCCCGTTGGGGGTGTCGATTTTCGTGGGATATTGCACCGGCGTGCCTTTGCGCAGGGTGATCGTCGCCTCGTTGAGCGGCAGCCCGTAGAAATTCGGCCCGTTCATCGAGGTGAAGGCCTCAAGTTTATCAAGCGCGCCCTCGGTCTCGAACACTTCGGCGAGGATCGACATGGTGTTGGTCGCGGTGAAACAACCGGCACAGCCACAGGCGCTTTCCTTGTCGCCATCGAGATGCGGCGCGCTGTCGGTGCCAAGGAAATAGCTCGGATCGCCGGAGGTCGCGGCCTCCACCAGCGCCAGACGATGCGTCTCGCGTTTGGCGACCGGCAGGCAGTAGTAATGCGGCTTGATCCCGCCTACGAGGATGTGGTTGCGGTTGATCACTAGGTGATGCGTCGTGATCGTCGCGCCAAGGTTTGCGCCGCCTTCGCGGGCATACTCCACGCCCTCTTTCGTGGTGATATGCTCCATCACCACTTTGAGGCCGGGGGTCGAGGTGCGGATCGGGTCCAGCACCGTGTCGATAAAGACTTTTTCGCGGTCGAAAATATCCACATCGCCATGCACCACTTCGCCGTGAACGCAGAGCGGCAGGCCAATCTCGGCCATTTTTTCCAACACAGGCCGCACCTTATCGAAATGCGTGACGCCAGAGGCGGAGTTGGTCGTGGCCCCCGCCGGGTAGAGTTTCACGGCTTTCACCAGACCGGAGGCATGGGCCAAAGCCACGTCGTCGGGGTCGGTTTGTTCGGTGAGATAGAGCGTCATCAACGGGTCGAATTGGCCCTTGCGCGGGTTCGCCTTGAGGATGCGTTCGCGGTAGGCGCTTGCATCATCCATGGTGACCACCGGCGGCACGAGGTTCGGCATCACGATGGCGCGGGCGAAATGGCGCGTGGTTTCGGGCAGGACGGCCTCCAACATCGCGCCATCGCGCAGATGCAGGTGCCAGTCGTCGGGGCGGCGGATGGTGAGAGTCTCGGTCATGCGCTTGGATTACCTCTTTCCGAAGAAAAGCGCCAGAGAGTGCATCGGGAAAGGGTGCGCTTATTTTTTGAGCGGTTGGTTGGTTTTTAGGAGCTTCCGCGTGAGAAGCACCGGATGTGGGATTGAAGCTGGTCGCCGGGTGCCGCTAGTCTCGGGGCGACTTGGAGGACCCGAATGCTGGACACGCGGCGCACAGATGAGACTTTGCAGGCGGCCGTAGCGCAGCCTGTCATGCAGCGGGTTCGGGGTCGCGCGCATGTGGTGATGGGGCCGAAAGGTCTGCGCGATCTGCATCAATCCGGCTCCGCGAAAGCGATGATGCCAAAGGTGCATTCCGCTGTTCCCGAAGTTGTTTTTCTCAATACATCCGGGGGCTTGACCGCAGGGGATCGGCTGGATTACCGGCTTGAGGTCGAAAACAGTGGACGTCTCATCGGCACCACGCAAACCGCCGAGCGGGCCTATGCCTCCCTCAAAGGCGGCGCCGATGCGGAGGTGTCTGTGTCCTTGGTTGCGGGGGCGGGGGCGTCGCTGGAGTGGTTGCCCCAGGAAACCATTCTGTTCGAAAAATCCCGCCTGTCGCGCCGGACATCTGCCGAGATCGCGGGCGACGCGCGGTTTCTCTTTGTCGAGAGCCTCGTGTTGGGCCGCGCCGCCATGGGCGAGGTGATTGAGACGCTGCATCTGACGGATCGTCGCGACATTCGTCGCGCCGGGCGGCTGGAATTCCTTGAGCCATTGGAAATCGACGCGGGGCTTTTGGCGACCCGCGACCATGCCGCCACGCTTGGCGGCGCGCGGGCCATTGCCACCATCGGGCTCTTTGCTCAAGGTGCGGAGGCGCAGGCCGAGCTGATCAAACAGATCACCCAAGACGACGTAACGGCAGGGGTCTCCGGCTGGAACGGTAAGCTGGTGATCCGGGCGATGGCCGGGGATGGCTATCCATTGCGCCGCTATGTGGCGCAGGTTTTGAAGACGATCAGACAGGCGGATGTGCCGCGGGTCTGGCAAATGTGAATGAGGGACGACGATGAACCTGACGCCCAGGGAAAAAGACAAGCTTTTGGTCTCGCTCGCCGCCATGGTGGCGCGGGGCCGATTGGAGCGTGGTGTGAAACTGAACCACCCGGAGGCGATCGCGCTGATCACAGACTTCGTGGTCGAGGGCGCGCGTGACGGCAAAATGGTGTCCGAATTGATGCAAACGGCGGCGCATGTGGTGACGAAAGACATGTGCATGGAAGGGATCGCGGAGATGATCCACGAGGTGCAGGTCGAGGCGACGTTCCCCGATGGCACCAAGCTTGTCACCGTTCACCATCCCATTCGCTAAGGAGCAGGTCATGATACCCGGAGAATATTTCATCCAAGACGGTGAGATCGAGCTGAATGCAGGCGCCGAAGTGACGACGCTGACCGTGTCCAATACCGGCGACCGTCCGGTGCAGGTCGGGTCGCATTATCATTTCTACGAGACCAACGCGGGGCTCGCGTTCGACCGTGAAGCGGCAAAGGGCAAACGTCTCGATATCGCCGCAGGGACAGCAGTGCGGTTCGAGCCGGGGCAGACGCGGGAGGTCGATCTTGTGCCTTTGTCGGGCGCGCGTGAGGTTTACGGCTTCAACCAGAAAGTGATGGGTCAGTTGTGATGCGCAAGGCCTTCATATCTTTGGCCTTTATCGTGTCGTTCGGGGCATCTGCGCAGGCGCTCGATTGCGACGATGCGATGACGCAATCCGCCATGAATGCCTGTGCGCATGAGGCTTGGGTGAAGGCGGATGAGGATCTGAATGACACCTACGCTTGGGCCATGGATCGGGCGAAAAGCATGAGCGAAAAGACCGCCGAGGCGCTTCGCACGGCGCAGCGGGCCTGGATCCCCTACCGAGACGCGGCTTGCGATGCCGAGGGCATCCTGTTCGAAGGCGGCTCGATCCAGCCGCTGATCGTCTACACCTGTTTGGAACATTTGACGCGCCAGCGCACCGAAGAGATGCGCGCCGTCTACGAGATGAATTGAGAGGGTTAACACATGCCTGCAAAGATTTCCCGCGCGACCTATGCCGATATGTTCGGGCCGACCACCGGCGACAGGGTGCGTCTGGCGGACACCGATTTGATCATTGAGGTCGAGCGCGATCTGACGTCCGAACTGGCCGGGGCGGGGCGCAACGCACCGCTTTATGGTGAAGAGGTCAAATTCGGAGGCGGCAAGGTGATCCGTGATGGCATGGGCCAGTCGCAGAAAAGCCGCGCCGAGGGTGCCGTCGACACGGTGATCACCAACGCTCTGATCTTGGATGTGACCGGCATTTACAAGGCCGACATCGGGCTCAAGGACGGGCGGATCGCGGGCATCGGCAAGGCGGGCAATCCCGACACGCAGCCGGGCGTCGACATCATCGTCGGCCCGGGGACCGAAGCGATTGCGGGCGAGGGCCGGATCATCACGGCGGGCGGCTTTGACAGCCACATCCACTTTATTTGCCCGCAACAGATTGAAGATGCACTGCATTCTGGCCTGACCACCATGTTGGGCGGTGGCACGGGGCCGGCGCATGGCACGCTTGCGACCACCTGTACGCCGGGGCCGTGGCATATCGGGAGGATGTTGCAGGCGCTGGACGGCGTGCCGATGAACATTGCGCTCGCGGGCAAAGGCAACGCCAGCCAACCGCAGGCTCTGGTCGAGATGATCAAAGCGGGCGCCGCCGCGATGAAGCTGCACGAGGATTGGGGCACGACGCCGGGGGCGATTGATTGCTGTCTGTCGGTGGCCGATGACATGGACGTTCAGGTGATGATCCACACGGATACGCTCAACGAGAGCGGCTTTGTGGAAAACACGCTGGCCGCCATCAAAGGCCGCACGATCCACGCCTATCACACCGAAGGCGCGGGCGGCGGCCATGCGCCGGACATCATTAAGGTGGTCGGCCACGAGAACATCCTGCCGTCCTCCACCAACCCGACGCGGCCTTTCACGCAAAACACGCTCGAAGAGCACCTCGACATGTTGATGGTCTGTCACCACCTCGACAAATCGATCCCCGAGGACGTGGCCTTTGCCGAAAGCCGCATCCGCAAGGAAACCATTGCCGCCGAAGACATCTTACATGACATGGGCGCGTTTTCGGTCATCTCGTCGGACAGTCAGGCGATGGGCCGTGTCGGTGAGGTGATCATTCGCACCTGGCAAACGGCTGATAAGATGAAGAAACAGCGCGGGCGTCTGTCGGATGAGACCGGTGACAATGACAATGTGCGGGTCAAGCGCTATGTCGCGAAATACACGATCAACCCGGCGATTGCGCATGGGATGAGCCAGCATATCGGCTCCATCGAAGTGGGCAAACGCGCCGACCTGGTCGTCTGGTCGCCAGCGTTTTTCGGGGTGAAACCCGAGATGGTTCTTTTGGGCGGCTCTATTGCGGTGGCGCAGATGGGGGATCCGAACGCGTCCATTCCGACGCCGCAGCCGGTCTATAGCCGTCCGATGTTTGCCTCCATGGGCCGTGCGGTTGAGCACTCCGCCGTTCTTTTCGTCAGCCAGGCCGCGCAGGCCGAGGGCGTGGGCAAGGCGCTTGGTCTCGCCAAAACGACGGTTGCGGTGGAGAACACCCGCACGATCGGCAAATCCTCGATGGTGATGAACAATGCGACGCCGGAGATCGAAGTGAACCCGGAGACTTACGAGGTGCGGGCGAATGGCGAATTGCTGACCTGCGAACCCGCCACAGAGCTTCCGATGGCGCAGCGCTACTTCTTGTTCTGATGGTTCTGCGAGCAGACGACCTGCACGATGCGGCTTTTCGCGGCGTCGTGCGGGCTTTGGCGTGAGTGAAGCGGGTGTTGCATTGTGTGTTCCCCCCTTTGGTCTACCCTGAAATTATAGGGAGGAAACCGTCCATCAGAGAGGTTTCCAGTCATGCACCATGTCGCCAATATCGCCATTCTTACGCCAAGCCTCAGGGCGCGGCTCGATCTGTTCTTTGCCACATTGGGGCAGGGGGTGAATGCCTATGCCGTCCGGCGCAAACGTTTGGGCGAACTTGCGCGCCTCGACGCGATGAGCGATGCCGAGTTGTTGAAGCTCGGGATCACCCGCGACCGCATCCCGCATTACGTGTTTCGCGACCTGTTTTCCGTCTAGCGGGCCCTGATGCGCGGCGCATAGGATCGGCGCGTCGGGCGGCGCAGGTTGCTCCGCGTTCAAAGGTGTTCGAGCACTTGAAACTCGTCCGGCCCGCCGAGCATGATCACGGCGTCGCTTTCATCGCGGTCTTCGATGCGGATCGAGGTGACATGTTTGGTTGCGTAATAATGGTCGTCGTTCAGGATGTGCTGCGGCAGTTTGGAAATGTCGAAGACCTGATAGGCGGTGCGAGACACCACAACGTCGCAGGTGTAGCCGGGAAAACGGCCCGTGTCGTTGCCTTCGATAAAGCGGGCTTCAAGGGCGGCCTCGCGGGCGCGCAGCTCAGCGATTTTCGCGCGAAGCCGGGCAAGTTCGTCAACGGGCGAGCGGGTCATATACATTGTGTCTCTCCTTCTGGATCGAGTTGGGCGCAATCGATGTCTTTGGGACTCGAGGGTCAGGTTTCTCCACCCACGGCGATGCGACGGGATGAAAAGGCGGTGGCTGGCATGAGGTCGTTGCCCTCGAAATCGGTGGTGACAGAGGCGTGCGGGGCCTGTGTGACATCTGAGGGCAGATCGGCAAGCTGGTCCGCCTGGGCTTCCAGAGCCTGTGCGATGTCCAAGGCGTCCGGCAGGGTCGCGGGCGTGAGTATGACTTCGGTTTCAGGGGTCATTTGCGCCAAATCTTCGTCCGGCAGACCAGCAAGCGGTTGCAAATGGGCATGTTCGGTCGGGCGCAAATCCTTTGGCGTTTCGCCTTCTACAGCGTCATGGGCATCGATCAGTGGCATGTCCGCTGCCATGACAGCCTCTTGTGACGAGGCGGTTTTCAAACCGAAAGGATCATCGGCATTGACGAAGGCGTCTGGGGCAACGTTGACCTCGGGCATTGCGAGATCGACAGGGGCGCTGCCGTCCGATGCGGCCAAAACCGACTCTTCGAGGTTGTACATCTCTGCGAAAGGATCATCCTTCTCCTCAAGCGGCACGCCGATGGTGCGCATCTCCACAGGGGCGTTTTCTGTGACATCCGTAAGGGGCATTTCGACCGGGCCAGGTTCGGCGACGCCCAGAGAAATGTCTTCACTCGGAAAGGCTTCTTCGTGGTCTGGACCCTCGAATGCTTCGGTTTCATCCGCCATGATGTCATCGGCGGTCGCCTCAACCTCTTGGGGAGGTTGGATTGCAGACTCCTCCTGCATCGGCATAGGCGGGACAACAGGCGCGGAGATCGCTGCCTGCGCCACCGCGGCCCGTGGCCAGAGCAGCACGACGGTTTCCTCTTCGGTGGCAAAAAAATGCGGATCGCTCAGAATTGCATGTGGCAGCTTTGCGGGATCGACCCGCGTCGGTGTCCGGGTTTCGATCACAGCGACACGGTTGGCGCCAAAAACCTTTCCCCCACCGATTTCGGTCGCAAAGCTGCGGATTTCATCGCAAAGTTCGGCCTCGAGATCGCGCAGCCGCGCCATTTGCGCGCGCAACTCAAAGAGCGCATCGACAGCATCGAGTGGGGTGTGATCATGCATGGACGTCATGGGCAAGGTCTCCTTGCCTTCCATTTGGGGGCGAGTCGGTTAAGAAAGTCCCAATTCCTGACAGGAGGAGTAAAATGAGCAAAAAAGCCTATGAGATTTGCAAGGGCTGTGGTGCGAAAGCCGAGGATTTTGTGGCGCTGACCTATGATCAGCGGCTGCTTCGGCGCAAAAAACTGACGACCGAGGCGGGCGCGGCGGTCTTTGTCGATCTGCCGCAGACGGTTTCTATTGCCGAGGGTGACGGGTTTACCTGCGAAGACGGCACGGTGATCGGGGTGCGCGCCGCAGACGAAGAGCTTTATGCCATCACCGGCGAGACGGTGACGCGCTATGCTTGGCACATCGGCAACCGGCACACGCCCTGTGAAATCGCGGCCGACCGGCTGGTGATTCAACGCGATCCGGTGCTCAAGGCGATGCTGGAACAATTGGGCGCAGAGGTCTCCGAGATCATGGCGCCGTTCAGTCCCGAAGGCGGGGCCTATGGGCATGGCCGCACGATGGGACACGATCATGGGGGACATGATCACGGGGGCCACGATCATGGACATACTCATGATCACGGGCACAGCCACACGCATGACCATTCGCACGACCACGCACATGATCACGACCACGGGCACTCTCACCACCACCACCACCATGACTGATCCGCACGCGCTTCTGACCCTGACCCAATGGCTCTCGCCCTCCTTTCCCTTGGGCGCGTTTGCCTATTCGCATGGGCTGGAACTGGCGATTTCCGACGGCCATGTCCGCGATGCGGAGGGGCTGAAAGACTGGCTCCGTGTGATCCTGACGCGGGGTGGCGGGCATGTGGATGCCTGCCTTTTGGCGATGGTCCTTCAAGGCGCCGATGCGCAAGAGATGGGCGATCTGGCGGAGGCTCTGGCGGGCTCGAAAGAGCGCTGGGCGGAGACCTTTGAGCAGGGGCGGGCCTTTGTCGCGACTGTGGCGCAGATGGGCGGCCCCGCACGACCCGCGCGCGCCTTGCCGGTCGCGGTGGGCGAGGCAGCGCGGGATCTGGATCTGCCGGATAAAACTGTGATTGCGCTTTATCTTCATAGCTTTACCTCGAACCTTGTGTCGGCTGGCGTGCGGTTCGTCCCGCTCGGCCAAGCGGCGGGGCAGACCGTGTTGTCGCAGCTTCACACAGAGATCGAACAGGTGGCCGAGGCGGCCCTGACCGCCACGCCCGAGAGCCTCACAACCGGCGCCTTTGCTGGCGATTTGAACGCGGCGCGCCATGAGGATATGGACGTCAGAATTTTCAAGACCTGAGCAAAGCGTTTCTCAAAAAACTTGAGGCACTCAATTTTTGAGAAATGCTGCAATATCAATTCAGTGTGGCAACGTTTTTCGCTCAATCTGATTCAGATTAAACGAAAGACGCTTTAGACAGGAGATCAAAATGGCATCACCAAACGGACCTTTGCGGGTGGGGATCGGTGGCCCGGTGGGCGCCGGGAAAACCACGCTGACGGGGGTGCTGGCCAAGGCGCTCTCTGAGCAATACTCCATCGCGGTCATCACCAATGACATCTACACGCGCGAGGATGCCGAGGCTCTGATGCGCCAGCAAATCCTGCCGATGGAGCGCATTCGCGGTGTCGAAACCGGGGGCTGTCCGCATACGGCGATCCGCGAAGATGCCTCGATCAACCTCGCGGCTGTGGCCGATCTGTCGGAAAAATTTCCCGATCTCGATGTGATCCTGATCGAGAGCGGTGGCGACAATCTGGCCGCGACGTTTTCGCCGGAATTGGCCGATCTGACGATCTATGTGATCGACACGGCGGCGGGGCAGGACATTCCGCGCAAACGCGGACCCGGCGTGACGCGCTCGGATATGCTGGTGGTCAATAAGCTCGATCTGGCGCCTTATGTGGGGGTCGATCCGGTGCTCTTGGAAGAGGACACGAAACGCGCGCGCGGCACCAATGCCTATGTCATGGCGGCGCTGCGCCACGGTAAGGGTGTCGAAGAGGTCGTGCGCTTTGTCGAGGAAGAGGGCGGGCTCGCCTGAGCCCATCCTTTTCGTTGAAGTGGTCTTTCAGGCCGTCTCGTTTTTGGTCTTCGCCGCGGGTTGCGCCGGGGGCAGGGCCTTGCCCTGACCTTCGAGCACTTCCATCGCCAAATCGTAAGCCCGGCGGAAGCGCGGGGCGTTGCGGCGCTGGCGCAGCACGTAACGGCAGAAGAGTGCGGTTTGATAGGGGCGAGAACTGGGCGCGAGTTCCGCCAACAGACGACGCTGATACCCCATGTGCGACCGCCGCTTGCGCAGGGCTTGAGTGATCACGCGTTGGTCAAGATGGCTCTGCATCGCGGCCTCAAGGATCGGCGCCAGTGCGTCGATCTCCATGATCTCATATTCCGGGTCGATGCCGAACAGGCGGCAGGGCACGCGGGTGATATGCGGTGCGTTGAACAGGGCGGCATGCATCGCGTCGGCTTCGACTTTGGGGTCATAGAGCACATAGGCCTTTTCCGCACCTTCCAACATGTCGGGGGCGAACCCGTAGCGCGTGGTGAAATCCATGCGCCGGGTTTTCGGGAAACGCGCGTCCCAAGACGCCAGACGTCCGTTCAGCGTGGCCTGAGGCGCAACGGCGATCACGGTGGCGCCGGGGGCCACGACGGAATAGGCGGCGGCGGCATAGCCACAGGCGCCCGCGCCGTAGAACACCACCTGGTCGAAATCTTCGAAAAAGCCTTCGTCCACGAGGCGGTCGAAATAGCGATAGATATGTTTCGAGCGGAACCAGTCGCCGGTCTCGTCGGGGCCGTGGGAGATCAGCGTCAAAGACGACCAGCCGTGCTCGCCTGCCAAAGACATGCCGATGGGATAGCCTTTTTCGGTGCGCTCCGTGGTGCGCTCATAGCTTTCGAACGTGACGAGCAGCCGGGGTTTTTCGTCGAGAAAGGCCACGCTGTGATGCTCGCCCAGCGGTTCGAAATAGCCAAGCTCTTCGCTTAAGCCTTCGATCGCTTCGCACCATTCATCGCGCGGGAAATCGGAAATATCCTCGATCCCTTTCATGGCCTTTTGCAGCTCCGTCTCCTGCTCACTCATCTGATATCTCCCCTCACTCATTGTGCGTCACGCGCCGACACCGGTCCTTTGGTCTTGCACGCTTGTTGTCGCCCGTGCTGAGACCAAGAAGGCGTAAAATGGTTAATCGCCTGTTATCCAGATAGGGCTTTTGCGCGGCGGGCAAAAGGATTTCCAGCTTTTCTTTTGCCACTGTCTCTGGAGGGGAAACGATGCGCGTATCTTTGCCGGTTTGATGTGAAATTGCCGTGAGAATGCGCAAAATGAAACGGGCCGAAAGGGCCCGTTTGAGTGGCGGGACGCGCGCCGCGAGTCGGGATGTCCACGGGGGGCGGAATCAGCCGAGAATGATTCCGATCGTGACAGCGCCCAAGCCCATGGCGGAGATCAGAAGCGCAACGAGATTGAGTGCCACGATCTTTTGCAGACGCGCGCGGATGTCCTCATCCGTGCCACCGGCTTTCTTGGCCTTCAGCGCGGCCAGGATGCAATAGCCCAACAGCGCCACCCCCGCCAAAGTCAGCGCCACGCCGCCCCAGATCAATGCATCCATCCTCAGTCCCTCGCTTTTCATTTCGCCCTGCTTGATACAGAACTGGCCCGCGCAAGCAAGCATTTGCGCGCTTGAATGGCTTTCCTGGTGGCCAAGTCATTGAAAAAAGGGCCAGGGTTTGGAATGAGTAACGGACGCATGATCCCAACAGGCCCAAAATGACCGTTGATCAGATGAACCAGCTTTCGACTTCGCAGGACGGCGGACCAGAGATTTTGCCTTTGGGACGGGACGGTTGGCTGGTGCGCTTTGCCTTGACGCCTGAGCCTTGGGCGATGGCGGCGGTGCAAAAGCTACATGCTTTGGGCTCGGCTTCTGCGCTGTCGGGCGTGACGCGTGTGGCGCCGAGCCTGACGTCCGTGTTGTTTTCCTATGATCCCGATGGCACCGACCGTGTGGTCCTGCGGGCCCAGATCGCGCGGCTGCTGGAGGGCGAAGACTGGCATCACGCCACGCCTGAACCTGCTACGCGGGTCTGGCAGGTGCCGGTGAGTTTTGGTGGGGATCATGGCCCCGATCTGGCGGAGGTGGCGGTGACGACGGGGCTGAGTCCCGAGCAGGTGATCGGTGAGATTGTCCAGACCCCGCTCAGGGTTCTGGCCATCGGATTTGCCCCCGGTCAGCCCTATCTCGGCCTCTTGCCCGATGCCTTCGATCTGCCGCGTATGACATCGCTCAACCCGCAGGTGCCGCAGGGCGCGATCGCTTTGGCGGTTCGGCAATTGGTGCTCTTTGCCAATGCCTCGCCGACCGGCTGGCGTCAGGTGGCGCGCACGGCGTTTCGGGTGTTCCGCCCCGAGAGCGACACGCCCCTGCCGCTCTGCGCAGGCGATGAAATGCGGCTGGTGCCGGTGTCGGGGACAGAGATGGACGGGCTTTTGGCCTCCGGCGACCCAACCGGCGGCGCCAAGCTGGAGCTGCGGTCATGAGTGCGGTGATCGTCCACAAAGCGGGGCCGGGGCTGACCGTGCAGGACCTCGGTCGACCCGGCAGGGCCCATCTGGGCTTGTCGCGTGGCGGAGCGGCCGATCCGGTCGCACTTTATGAAGCGGCGGCGTTGTTGTCGCAGAGCACCCCGCAAGCCGCTATTGAGATGGCCGGGATGGGCGGCACGTTTGAGGTCACGGCGCCCACGCGCATTGCACTCACGGGTGCGCCGATGCGGGCCAGTTTTGGCACGCAGGCGCTGCGTTGGAACGCAACGCATCTCTTGTCTCCGGGGGCGCGTCTGACCATCGGTGCGGCGGAGCGCGGCAGCTATGGCTATCTGAGTTTTGCGGGCGGGATCGAGACGCCAGAATTCCTGTCCAGCCGGTCGACCCATGTGACGGCGGGGCTTGGCGCGGCGCTCAAAGAGGGCACGCGCCTGCCTTTGGGAGCGGACCCTGATCCGGGCGCGGCCTCTGTCGGCCTTCCGCTCGACACACGTTTTTCCGGCGGTGACATTCGTTATATCGCCGGACCGCAGACAGCGCTCTTCGCGCCTGAGGTGCTGGCCGAATTCGAGGCCACGCGTTTCACCCGGTCCGCCACCGCCAATCGCCAAGGTGTGCGGCTTGAAGCCGACGCGCGGTTTCTGTCGCAGGCGCCTGCCGGGCTGGCTTCCGATTTCATCCTTGAGGGCGATCTTCAGATGACCGGCGACGGGTTGCCCTATGTGCTTTTGTGCGAATGCCAGACCATCGGCGGCTATCCCCGGATCGGCACGGTGATTGCGGCGGACCTGCCCATGGTGGCGCAGGCGGGGCAGGGGGCGGAGCTGCGGTTTCGGCAGATCACTTTGGAGGAGGCGGATCGGATCGCGAGCGCCCATGACGTGCGGCTGAAGGAGTTGCGCCGTAAGGTTCAGCCGCTCATTCGCGACCCGTCTTTGATCCACGATCTTTTGAGCTATCAACTGATCAGCGGCGTGACAGCCGGTGACGAATTGGAAGGATAACCCATGCTGAAAGCCGATCTGAATTCCGACATTGGCGAGGGCTTTGGCGATTGGACCAAGGGCGACGATGCCGCGCTGATGAGGGTGATCACCTCGGCCAATGTCGCCTGTGGCTTTCACGCGGGAGACCCGGATGTCATGGCACGCACCATGAAACTGGCGGTGGAGAACGGTGTCGGCATCGGCGCGCATCCGGGTTTTGCCGATCTCAAGGGCTTCGGGCGGCGGCGCTTGCCTCTGAGCCATGAGGAGATCGCCAATTTGGTGAGTTACCAACTGGGCGCGGCGCAGGCGATGGCGCGGGCGGCGGGCGGTCAGGTCCGGCATCTGAAGCTGCACGGCGCGCTGGCGAATATGGCCTCCGAGGATGCAGGTCTCGCGCGGGTCTGTTTCGAGGCGGCTCTCAAGGTTCAGCCCGATATCGTGATCATGGTGCTCGCGGCCACTGCGATGGAGCAGGCCGCGCGCGATCTCAACTGCGCCTGGGCGGGCGAAATTTTCGCGGATCGCGCCTATAATGACGACGCCACGCTGGTGGATCGTCGCCAGCCGGGCGCGGTGCTGCATGATCCGCAAGTGATCTCCACGCGCATCCTCGCGATGCTCAAGGCGGGGGCGATCATTACGGAGAGCGGCAAGCATATTCCGTGCAAAATCGACACGATTTGCGTGCATGGCGATACGGAGGGCGCGCTGGCGATGACCTCCGCGCTCAAGGCCGGGTTGCAGGCGGAGGGCGTCGAGATTGCCAGGCTTTGAGCCCGCAATCATATCGGCGAAATCCGTCGCATTGGGCAGGGTCCGAGGCTTGCCATGGCGCCGCCTGCCGGGTAGGGATCAGGGCTTGAGAAGAGCAAAAATATCCCACTACCCCCCGAGGAAGGTTTCCCCATGATGGACGACGATATCGAATCCGGCCACAGCTCCGGCCCTGACGCCTCCTACCGCGTGACCGCCGACGAGCTGCGCCAGTTCGTGGAGCGCTTTGAGCGCCTTGAGCTTGAGAAAAAAGACATCGCGGATCAGCAAAAAGAGGTGATGGCCGAGGCGAAAGGCCGTGGCTACGACACCAAAGCGATGCGCAAACTCATCGCCCTGCGCAAGAAAAGCGCCGATGAGATCGCCGAGGAAGAGGCGATTTTGGACATGTATAAGGAAGCTCTGGGCATGCGCTGAGGCGCCTGTTCTGAGCTTGCCGGATGAGCCGTCGCACCCGTCATCGCCTTGCCGTATCTGTCCTGGCGCTCGCTTTGGGCTTTGGACTTGGGTTGATGCTTTTGGGGCTGTCGCCGGTTCTGGCGGGCGTCTGCCCCGGCTGTTTCGGGTTTAAAAAAGTGGCGCCGCAGGTCTATTCCGAACTGCGGGGCCCGACCACCTCGAAAGAGATGCTGCGCCGACTGGCCTTGGCCGAAGAACGCGTCGAGGCCGTGTTCGGGCCGCAGGAGCGTCCGCGCATTCTGATTTGCTACACCGCGACCTGCAACAATGTCATGGGCGGCATGACGGCGCGGGCGATGACCTATGGCAATCACCTATTTTATCTGACGCCGCGGGGCCATGACACGGAGATCATTGCCCATGAACTGACCCATGTGGCGCTGCACCGACAGATCGGGCTCAGCGCCCAGCGGCACTTCCCGGCCTGGCTCGATGAGGGCATTGCGACCTATGTGTCGCGCGATCCGCGGTTCGATCTCAATCCTGACACCTGCGATCCGGGGGCGGGGGATTTGCCGATGCAGGCCCACGACTGGCGCCATTCCGAAGCCGCCCGCAACGCCAGCGCCTATGCGCAGGCCGGTTGCCGCGTGGCGCAATGGGCCAAGGCGCATCCGGTGAGCGGGATCGAGGGGTTGATTGCGGGGGCTTTGGAGTGAGGGCTCTCGTCCTCACGGCGCGATAAACCGCACGCCCTCCATCTCTTCGATCTTTTCCAAGTCCTCTTCATAGGCCTCGGTCAACCGCTCGACCAAGGCGTCGTCCCAGCCGGGCAGGTCAATCTCTTCTTCCAACGCGTCTTCGTCGACATATTTATCGAGAAACGCCTGTAGAATGCGGCGGCGCTGTTCTTCGGTCTGGGGGCGGTGGGTGTGCAGATAGGTGCGCAGCCGCTTCATGCCCTCGCGTTTCATGATCGTCGCCAAAATGTCGAGCCCGCCGGACATCGGCACCATCGGGCCTGCCCCGGTCATGTCACGCATCACCTGCGACCAGGTCAGCGGCGTGTCTTCATAGGCGAAACAGGTGAGACGCGCGTCGGGGCAGACCGTGCGGATGCGCAGCAAAAGCTCAGACCAGCGCAGCGCCTCAACGTCGACCCCATGGAGAAACCCCTCGAAACTCACGCTCGGCCCGCAAAAAGAAAAGGCCTCCGGCACAAAGGTCGCCGGGTTGCGGATGCCGATGAAGAATTCCATCTCGTGATCGGCAAAGACATTGCGCAGCCACGGCAGTTTGAAATTCGCCTTCTCGTAAAACCCGCCCTTCTCGAAGATGAAGGGATGCATGCAGATCACGTCTTCGTAGCTCAAGACCATGCGCGCGCAGTCGTCGATGTCGAGCATATGATCGAGCAGCATTTCCTGCGTCTCGGGGCTGGCGCGTTCGCTTTTCACCTTTTTCATGATCTGCGGCAGCATATCGCGATAATAAGCGAGGGGCGGCACCGCGACGCCTTGTTCGGCCAGCACGGCCTTATTTTTCAAAAGCCCGCGCATGAGCTGCGCGCCATTGGTGCAATGGGCGCCGATATGCATTGAGATGATCATGGTCGGGTCTTTCTCTGGCCTGGCGACGGTCTGGCAGCGGTCTTCTTGTCTCTTGATGCCCCACTTATGCCTCTGTGAGACAAGAAGGTTAAGGGGGGATTTACCATATGTGCTTTTGACGGCTGGGCAAGCCTGCTTTGATCGCGCGGGTTTCTCTTCACCTCACTTGCAAAAGCCTCTATGTCGGATGAATGACCGACCAAATCTCTCAGACACCGGCCTGCGAGGCCTCTGGCGGCTCAAGTGCCGCGCGCCGTCATGGCGGTTTGGCCCGCGTGTCGCGTCTGTCGCCCTGGTCGGCGGGGGCCTTTGTGATCGCGGGTCTGGTGTTGATGCCACTGATCGCCGTGGTCTGGATCGCCTTTCACCCAAGCGAAAACATCTGGCCGCATCTCATGGCCACCACCTTGCCACGCTACATGAAAACCACCGCGTTTCTGGCCTTTGGCGTTGCGGGGCTGGCGGCCTGTGTCGGCACCGGCTCGGCCTGGCTGGTGACCATGTATCGCTTTCCCTTGTCGAAGGCGCTGGAGTGGCTGTTGCTTTTGCCCTTGGCGATCCCGGCCTATGTCGGCGCCTATGCTTTGGTCGATTTTCTGGAATATGCCGGACCGGTGCAGGGCGGCTTGCGGCAGGTTTTCGGCTGGCAGAGCGCGCGTGACTATTGGTTCCCGGAAATCCGCTCTCTCGGCTCCGCCATCGTCGTTCTGGCCGCCGCGCTCACGCCCTATGTCTTTCTGTTGACCCGCGCCGCCTTTCGCGAGCAATCCGGCTCTGTCTATGAGACCGCCCGCGCGCTGGGCGCCGGACCTTTCGAGCGGTTTTGGCGCGTCGGCCTGCCGCTCGCGCGCCCTGCGATTGCGGCGGGCACGGCGATTGTGATGATGGAAGCCGTCTCGGATTACGGCACCGTGTCCTATTTCGCGGTCCAGACCCTCACCACCGGCATTTTCTCCACCTGGCTCGAAGGCGGCAACGCTGGCGGCGCGGCCCAGATCGCCTCCGTCGTTCTGGTCGTGGTGCTCCTCTTGGTGGCCTTCGAAAAAGCCTCGCGCGGCCGCGCCCGGTTCCACCAGAGCGCGCGCCAAACCCGCCCGATCGCGCCCATTCGCCTCAGCGGCTGGCAAGGGCTTTTGGCGCTTGCTTTATGCGCGGTGCCCTTCCTCGTGGGCTTTGTCTTGCCGGTCTCGGTGATCTCGTATCACGCCTTGGGCGAGCCGGAGCAATGGGCCGTTCCCGGTCTGATCATAGCCTTGAAAAACACGCTGACTGTGGCCGGTATAGCGGCGATTGTCACGGTTCTGGCAGCACTCTTCATGGTCTACGGCGTGCGTCTCACAGGCCGCAAACTGCCACGTCTGATCCTGCCCTTCACCACCTTGGGCTATGCTGCGCCGGGCGCCGTTTTGGGTCTCGGCATCCTGTTTCCTCTGGCCGGTCTCGACCATGTTCTGGCCGATGCCATCGCGGCGCTGACCGGCACCGATCCGGGCCTTTTGCTCACCGGCTCTGCCTTCGCCATCATCCTGGCCTATGTCGTGCGGTTCTTCGCCATCGCCCAAGGCGCGACCGATGCTGCTTTGGGCCGCGTCTCGCCGTCGCTGCCCATGGCGGCACGCTCCTTGGGGCAAAGCTTGGGCGGCACACTGCGCCGGATCTATGTCCCTCTGATCCGCGGCTCCGTCGGCACGGCGCTTTTGCTGGTCTTCGTCGACTGCGTGAAGGAACTCCCCGCAACCCTGCTCTTGCGGCCCTTCAACTACAACACGCTGGCGACGCGGGTCTATGACAAGGCCTCGCTCGAACAGCTCGAACAGGCCTCTCCTGCGGCGCTTCTGGTGATTGGCGTCGGCCTCCTGGCCGTGGTCCTCATGGCCCGTTCCGAGAATGCGGCAGACCTGAGTTAAGTCTCAGCACCTCGCTGCCGAAGGCTTTCCGGATTTGACGGCCCACTACGACAAACCTCTTGCGCACAAGTACGTCACCGCGTAAACGACGCCCGAGTGCCCCTATAGCTCAGCTGGTAGAGCAACTGATTTGTAATCAGTAGGTCCGCGGTTCGAGTCCGTGTGGGGGCACCATTTCACCATCCCGTAAAATCCGAAGACGTCCGATAACCCTTATGTTATAAGGGTTTTTGTGGATCTCTTTTGTCCGGTGGTGTTTTCTGCCGTCCGACGAAATACCCCCAGAATTGGGGGTGTTTTGGGGGTGCCGCGAAAACTGCGAAAAGGTGATACCCCCAAGATGCCGCTAAGTGATGTTCAAATTCGGAATCTGAAGCCAAAAGAAAAGCAGTATAAAATCTCCGATTTCGAGGGCTTGTATGTGCTGGTTAAGCCAAACGGTTCGAAGCTTTGGCAAATGAAGTATCGCTATTTTGGCCGGGAACGCCTTTTGTCCCTCGGCGCTTATCCCGCTGTTTCCTTGGCACAGGCTCGAAAGCTAAAAGACGAGGCCCGCGCCCTTCTTGCGCAAGACATTGACCCGAGCGAGGCAAAGCAGGAAGCGAAGCGGGCCAAGCGTGAGGCTCAAGGGCATACCTTCCAGAAGATCGGGGAAGCCTTTCTCGAAAAGCAGAAGAAGGAAGGAAAATCCAAAGCCACTTTGGACAAGACCGCTTATCACTTGAAACTGGCGGATGCGGAATTCGGGCGCAAACCAATCACAGAGATCTCCGCGCAAATGATCCTGCGAGCGCTGCGCAAACAAGAGGCGAAAGGTAACTACGAGACCGCGCACCGCCTTCGCGCTCGTATTGGGTCAGTATTCCGCTTTGCGGTCGCGAGCGGACTCGCCGAAACCGACCCGACACACGCGCTCAAAGATGCACTTATTCGCCCCAATCGCAAACATCGTGCGGCGATCACCGATCGTGATGCGCTGGGCAGTCTGTTGCAATCAATCGAGGCTTTTGAAGGGCAAGCTACAACACGGATAGCTCTTAAGCTTCTCGCGATAACAGCACAACGTCCCGGAGAGATCCGTCACGCGAAATGGGAAGAATTCGACTTTCAAGAAAAGATCTGGTCACTCCCTGCGAGCAAAATGAAAATGCGTCGTGATCACAACGTTCCATTACCTGCACAGGCGATTGCCCTTTTGGACGAGTTGCGGATGATTACAGGAAATGGCGAATTCCTGTTCCCGTCTCTTAGATCGTGGCACCGTCCAATGTCCGAGAACACACTTAATGCTGCGTTGAGGCGGATGGGATATTCCGGCGATGAAATGACGGCACACGGGTTCAGGGCGAGTTTTTCAACGTTGGCCAATGAAAGTGGTCTGTGGAACCCCGATGCCATCGAAGCAGCGCTGGCACACGTAGAACGAAATGAGGTGCGCAGGGCCTACAATCGAGGTCTCTATTGGGATGAGAGGGTAAAGCTTGCGGATTGGTGGGCTGGATATCTGGACGCTCTCAAGACAGTATAGGTCGCTCAAAACTAGAGAGGTCCAAGCATGTCCTTAGATTCCGAAGAGCGTTCCCGAATTATCGAAGCGGCCATGCGTGTCAAATTCGGAGCGTATTACGATTGGAAACGCCCCGAACTTTACCATCAATATGGCGCAAACAACCTCGATTTTGTTCTGAGCTTCGAAGAAAAACTCGCGTCCTTGCTGGATGTCGTCAGAGTAGCGTTCAAGGCAATGAGCGATGACGATCTTTCCAAGATCCAGATCGAAATTTCAAATCCGAGAGAGAATTCTCAAAAAGAATGGCTACAACTGGAGCGCGACCGGATCGCCTTGCTTCTGAGGGCGAAGCCTGCTCCGATCCAGTTTGGTTTCGGGCATCCGGAGTTGGCGGCGGACTTTGCCTACTGGAGTGCCATGCCAAAGCTGAGTTTGTATGAAGTAACGGCCCTGTCTCTCGGAGCAGACCCCAGAAATGTCTCGGAGAAATACTTCGAAATACGCATGCGCGCCGCGCGGGAAAGGAAAAGTCTTTGGGCTGCGGATGAGCGTCTTCTTGAACAGCGGGAGATATTCTCTCGCTATTTCAACCATACTGGCTTGGGGTACGTGCCGGCGCCGATTGCGCAAGTCAAGAAATGGATCGATGAAATGCAGATCCCCGTTCACCCCGAGTTCTATCGAGCGCTTGAAAACCGCGTTGTGCCAAAAACAAGAGTGAAGGCCGAAGATGATCGATCGAAACCTCTCATAGGGCAAGAACGTGAGATTTTGTTGAAATTGATCGCGGCGATGGCATGTGAGCAATATGGCTACGTGCCCGATGCGAAGCGGAGCGGAGTTTCCCGTAATATCAAGGATGACATGGACCGCGTAGGTTTGAGCATGGATGAGAAAACCATACGCAAGTGGTTGAAAACGGCGGCGGAATTGGTCGATTTCGACTACTGGGAGGATAAGGACTAACGGGAAAGTTGGCCTTCCCGCACAAGGGGGGCGGAACTGGAGAGGATGTAGCTGAACGTTAAAAACTTCAGGAGTATCCAGTTGGACAATCTAGACTTCCCTAAAACCGGTTTCGTCCGTCTTTCTCATATCCTCGCGCCGAAAGGCCCGATCCCGGTCTCTAAATCGACATGGTGGCAAGGCGTTAAAGACGGGCGTTTTCCCCAGCCCCAGAAGCTTGGGCCCCGCACGACTGTGTGGCGCGTCGAGGATATTCGTGCGCTCTTCGAGGCAGAGGCGCGGGACGATGGTTAAGCGGATCAGAACAACACACATCCGGGCTAACCGGAGCTATGATGTCGTTGAGGCGGCAAGAGCCTGCGGGGTCACCCACTGGACAATCCGCAACTGGATCAAGGCCGGGTTGGTGCCTCTCGATGGGCAGAGGCCGACATTGATCGCCGGTGAGACATTGAAGACCTTTCTCGATCAACGTCAGGAAAAACGCCGGACACGTCTCGCAACTGGACAGCTCTATTGCACCTGTTGCAAGTCGCCAACTTTCGCGCGGGGCGGCGAGATCGAGGTCAAAAAATATGGCAACCGGCTCGCGGTTCAAGGGCTTTGCGCGCGATGCGAGACCCTCAGCTCTCGCTTTGTCAGTGCGGCTCAGCTCACCGATTTCCTGAAAAATGCGTCCGGCCCATTGCTAACCGCCGAGAGCACTAAAGGAACCGAAGAGACGATACTCCAATTCCCACTTCAGGGGCGCACGACGTGATACAGAAGCAGAACCCGGAAAACGAACGCATCAAACGCAAATTCTTTGCCTATCTCCAAGGCCCGCTCGGACGTGACGAGAAGACCATCCAGAAGCACGCAGACGCGATCGCATGGTTCGAAAAGACGACCGGCCACAAAAGCTTCAAGAAGTTCCATATCGACCAGGCGACGAAGTTCCGTACCCAGTTGCAAACGGCCACCAACGCGCGGACGGGAAAGCCTTTGACCGCGAGCACGATGGACGGTCAGGTGCGGATGCTCAAGACCTACTTCGTCTGGCTGTCTCAGCAGCACGGCTACAAAAGCCGGATTAGCCATACGGATGCTGAATATTTCAATCTGAGCCGTGCCGAGCGTCGGATCGCACATACGCCCAAGCGCAAGCAGGTTGCATCGCTACAGCAATGTAAACGTGCCTTCGATCTAATGCCGAGCGCGACACTCATCCAGAGGCGGGACAAGGCCCTCTTCGCGTGTTTCATGCTCGCCGGATCCGTGACGGCGCGGCGGCTTCTCTGCCCTTGTCCTGCGTCGATCTCGATGAGGCATTGATCTATCAGGACGCGCGCCTGATGCAGACGAAGGCGGCCAAAACGATCACGAGCTACTTTCTCCCGGTCGATCCCGCCTATGAGGTGTGTTTCATTGAATGGGTCAGCTACCTCCAGAACGAGTTGCTCTTCGGGCATGATGATCCGGTTTTTCCAAAGCCCGAGATTGCGGTTGGCGAAAACGGATTTCAGGTGTCGGGGCTGTCCCGTGACTTTTATTCGAACGCTTCCAAAATCCGCGAGGTGGTCAAATCCGCCTTCACTTCCGCCGGGTTTGCGGCTTTCGCGCCACACTCCCTGCGATCGACACTGACGCGTTGGGCGGACAAACACTATAGCTCCCGCGAGGCCTTCAAAGCTTTTTCCCAGAACCTCGGCCACGAAAGCGTCGTGACCACGGTCGGAAGCTATTGCCCCGTCGATGAAGAGCGGCAGGGGGAGTTGATCCGGGGCGAATAGACCGTCTCGCCCCTTCCTTTCGATCGCGCACTCATGCCATAACTCTCCAAAGACCCACGCAATTTGAGGCGCGCATGAACGCTGTTGAGATCGAAGAGGCCATTTCCGCCCTCGCCGAACACCCCTTTGATGCCGCCGAGTTTCCCTTTGCCTTCCTACTGGCCTTCGGGAACAAGGAAACCACGCTCAAACGCCTGAGATCGGGTGCGTCCAACAAGTCCGATCTCGGCGGCGTCCTCCAAACCAACAATATCCATATCAAAACCTGCGCGCCGGGGGAGGTTGCCGACACGCTGTCCGCGCTCCGTGACAGCACCGCCACCGCCAAGGGTAAAGCAAAGTTCATCCTCGCAACCGATGGGGCAACCCTCGAAGCCGAAGACCTCACGTCCGGCGAGACCATCGTCAGCGACTATCCTAAATTTCCCGATCATTTCGGCTTTTTCCTGCCGCTCGCGGGCATCTCCACCGTCAAACAAATCCGTGAGAGCGCGTTCGACATCAAGGCCACGGGCCGCCTCAACCGCCTCTATATCCAACTCCTGAAAGACAACCCGGACTGGGGCACCTCCGCGCGCCGCCATGATATGAACCACTTCATGGCCCGGCTGATCTTTCTGTTCTTCGCGGAAGACACCTCGATCCTCAATGGCGACGATCTTTTTACCGCCACCGTCACGCAGATGTCCGACAAGGACAGCTCGAACACGCATGAGGTCATCTCAGAACTGTTCCGCGCCATGAACACGCCGGTCGACAAACGCGACGCGGCCAAGCTGCGCAACTGGGCCAATGTGTTTCCCTATGTGAACGGCGGGCTGTTTTCCGGCAGCACGGATGTGCCCAGATTCTCCAAAATCGCGCGCTCTTACCTTTTGCACATCGGCTCGCTCGACTGGACCAAGATCAACCCCGATATCTTCGGCTCGATGATTCAGGCCGTCGCCGATGACGAGGAACGCGGCGCTCTGGGAATGCATTACACCTCCGTGCCCAATATCCTCAAAGTGCTGAACCCGCTCTTCCTCGATGACCTGAACGCCCAGCTTACGGCGGCAGGCGACAACAAACGCAAGCTCGACAATCTGCGCAAACGCCTCTCGAAAATCCGCGTCTTTGATCCGGCTTGCGGCTCGGGCAACTTCCTTGTCATCGCTTATAAGGAAATGCGTGCCATCGAGGCCAAGATCAACGCCTATTGCGGCGAACCGGATCGGCGTTCGGACATTCCGCTGACCAATTTTCGCGGCATCGAGCTGCGCGATTTCCCCGCCGAGATCGCCCGACTTGCGCTGATCATCGCGGAATACCAATGCGACGTGACCTATCGCGGGCACAAGGACGCGCTGGCCGCCTTCCTGCCGCTGGATGCGGAGAACTGGATCACCCAAGGCAATGCCCTTCGCCTCGATTGGCTGACCGTCTGCCCGCCGACAAGCCAAAAGGTCGAAATGCGGGGCGAAGACCTGTTCATGTCCCCGCTGGAAAAGGCCCAGATCGATTTCAAGAACGAGGGCGGCGAGACCTATATCTGCGGCAACCCGCCCTATCTTGGCTCCACATGGCAGAGCAAGGAGCAGAAGGAAGACCTAAAGGCGATCTTTGACGGCCGGGTCAAAAGCTGGAAGTCACTGGACTATGTGGCGGGCTGGTTCATGAAGGCCGCTGATTTCGGCCAACACACCGACTGCACCGCCGCTTTCGTGTCCACCAATTCGATCTGTCAGGGCCAACAGGTGCCGATCCTCTGGCCCGCGATCTTTGTCACCGGCCATCATATCAGCTTTGCCCATACCTCCTTCAAATGGGCCAACCTTGCCAGCCACAATGCGGGTGTGACCGTGGCCATCATTGCGATTTCGAACATGTCGAACCAAACGCGCAGGCTCTACAGTCTGAATGCCGAGGGCGAGGCCGTGATGAAAGAGGTGGAGAACATCAATGCTTATTTAGTGGCCGCTCCGAATATTGTTGTTCAGCCGGTTACCAAACCAAAAGATGGTCGTGGCTTAATGGAATGGGGAAATAAGCCCACTGACGGTGGGAATTTCTTTCTAGACACTACCGAGAAAGCGGCTTTGCTGGCTGAAAGCCCTGAGGCTTCGAAATTCGTTCGGCGTTTTTTGGGTGCCCAAGAGTTTATTCAGGGCAAACAGCGATATTGTTTGTGGATCGAAGATAACGAACGCCAAGAGGCAGAAGCTATTGCCGAAATCCAGCGTCGCATTCAGGGCGTTGCAGAGATGCGTGCCGCTAGCAAAGCCGCAGAGACGCGTCCGGCGGCAGAGTTTCCGCACCGTTTTCGTCAAATACAATCAATCGCAATCAAGCGGTCTTTAGTGGTGGCCCGTGTCAGCTCTGAAAATCGGGACTATCTTCCTGTCGGTCTAGAAGATGACCAGACTATTATAGGCGACCGAAATTTCGCCCTCTATGACGCCCCGCTCTGGAACATGGCGCTGATTGCCTCGCGCTTACATTGGGTCTGGATCGGGACGGTCTGCGTCCGGATGCGGACCGATTTCAGCTATTCCAACACCCTCGGCTGGAACACCTTTCCCGTCCCCAAACTGACCGAGAAAAACAAAGCGGACCTCACCGACTGCGCCGAGGACATCCTCTTGGCCCGAGAGGCGCATTTCCCCGCGACCATCGCCGATCTCTACAAACCCGACGCCATGCCCGAAAACCTCCGCGCCGCCCACGAGCGCAACGACGAGGTGTTAGAGCGCATCTACATCGGTCGGCGCTTTCGCAACGACACGGAACGGCTTGAGAAGCTGTTCGAGATGTATACGAAAATGACAACGAAAGTTGGTGCCAGATTATGAATTTTGATTTTGAAAATGTTATGCTTACGAGCCACTACACTTACGACGTCGAGATCTATCAATGTCTTGGCTTTTCATCGGAAAATCGGAGAAGAGCCTTTCTCGAAAGGTCGAGACCCAATGCACTTGTTGTCACTTATCTGACCCGCGAATGTGGCGATCCTGATGCGGGGTGTGTTGTGGGGATTGGTTTGACCAACGGGCTTCTTGGGTCCATGCGGGATTTCACACCTAGCCATGCACATCGCGCCAACTGTGCCGAAGTGTGTGACAACTGGCCGTTTGCAATCCAGTATAATCGCGCATGGTCGATTTCGAAGAAGGATCGAATGGACGTCCGCGACTTCGCGCCGATAACATACCAGGTGCAGTATGCGCGTGATATTGGCGCACGGGGTCGGCTTTTGGCCCAATGTGAGGCCAAGAAAATCGCGTCTCTTCATCTGAAAGAGTTGAGGCTTGTTAGATGACCAAATCCGTTCCCTCCGTTTCCGTCACCTACGCGCAGAACCGTTCTTCGACCACCTCGAACGAGCTGGGCATGCGCAAGATGCAAGAGCGCGCCTATGAGATGCGGGGTGAGCAGTATCTGCTGATCAAATCGCCGCCTGCCTCGGGGAAATCGCGGGCTTTGATGTTTATCGCTTTGGACAAGCTCGAACATCAGGGCTTGAAACAAGCCATCGTCGTGGTGCCGGAAAAATCCATCGGGTCGAGTTTCAATGACGAACCGCTGAGCAAGTTCGGCTTTTGGGCCGACTGGCAAGTGGCGCCGCGTTGGAACCTCTGCAATGCGCCGGGGGGCGATGACGGCAAGGTGGGCGCGGTTGGGCGTTTTCTGGAAAGCAATGATCAGGTGCTGGTCTGCACTCATGCGACCTTTCGGTTCGCCGTGGACAAGTTCGGAATCGAGGTGTTCGACGATCGGCTGATTGCGATTGACGAATTCCATCACGTTTCCGCCAATCCCGACAACAAACTGGGCGCGCATCTCGGCGCATTGATCGCACGAGACAAGGTGCATGTCGTGGCGATGACCGGATCGTATTTCAGGGGAGATGCGGAGGCTGTCCTGTCGCCCGAGGATGAGAGCAAGTTCGAGACGGTGACCTACACCTATTATGAACAGCTCAACGGCTATGAATACCTCAAGACGCTCGACATCGGCTATTATTTCTACACGGGGTCTTATGCGGACGAAATTCTGAGTGTGCTTGATCCGAGTGAGAAAACGATCGTGCATATCCCGAACGTGAATTCGCGCGAGAGCACCAAGGACAAACACCGCGAGGTCGAGCATATCATCGACGCGCTTGGCGACTGGCAGGGGACCGATCCGGTGACCGGGTTTCAGCTGGTGAAAACCGGGGATGGGCGGATTTTGAAGATCGCGGATCTTGTGGACGATGAGCCCTCCAAGCGCGACCGCGTGGCGGCAGCGCTCAAGGACCCCGCGCATAAGAACGATCGCGATCATGTGGATATCATTATTGCATTGGGCATGGCGAAAGAGGGATTCGACTGGATCTGGTGCGAACATGCGTTGACGGTGGGGTATCGGGCGAGTTTGACGGAGATCGTGCAAATCATCGGGCGCGCGACCCGCGACGCAAAAGGCAAAACCAGGGCGCGGTTCACCAATCTGATCGCGGAGCCGGATGCGAGCGAGGAGGCCGTGACCGAGGCGATCAACGACACGCTCAAAGCGATTGCGGCAAGTTTGCTCATGGAACAGGTGCTCGCACCGCGTTTCAACTTTACACCCAAGACCAAGACGAGTGGCCCCGTCGAAGGGTTTGACTACGGCCCCGAAGGCTATAACCCCGACAAGGAAAATGTGGGTTTCGACGCGGACACCGGTCAGATCCAGATGGAAATCAAGGGGCTGACGGTTCCCAAAAGCGAGCAGGCAAAACGGATCTGTACCGAGGATCTCAATGAGGTCATCACGGCCTTTGTTCAGGATAGGCACACGATTGAGCGGGGTCTGTTTGACGAAGAACTCGTGCCCGAAGAGTTGACACAAGTTCGGATGGGCAAGATCGTGGGGCGAAAATTCCCCGAGCTTGATGCCGAGGATCAGGAAGCAGTCCGGCAACATGCGATTGCGGCCTTAAACCTGACCCAGAAGGCGAAACAAGTTACCTTGGAAGGGCTGGAGGCCGAGGAGACGCAGAGTGCGAATACCGCGCTTATTGATGGTGTTCGAAAATATGCGATGGACGTTCGTGAACTCGATATCGATTTGATCGATCAGATCAATCCTTTCGGGGAGGCATATTCGATCTTGGCAAAGACGATGAGCGAAGACAGCCTTAAACAGGTGAAAGAAGTCATCTCGGCGAAGAAGGTCAAACTCTCGCCGGAGGAGGCGAGAGAACTTGCACATCGCGCGTTGCGCTTTAAGAAAGAGCGTGGTCGCTTGCCGTCCATCACCTCCCCGGATGCATGGGAGAAAAGGATGGCCGAGGGGATCGCATTTCTCGCACGCATGAAACAAGAGGCTGGTCGTGGCTAAAGAATTCACAGACGAAGACGATGCGTTGCTTGCCGAACTCGGGATCGAGGTCGAGGATAAGAAGACAGCCCCACGCACGCCCCGAGAGGAGCGTATCATAGCCGGTTTCGAAGAGATCCAGCGGTTTGTGGAGACCAATGGACGTTTGCCAGAGCACGGCGAGAGCCGTGACATTTTCGAGCGGCTTTACGCAACGCGTCTGGATCGCTTGCGGGAGCTTTCTGAGTGCAGGGAGCTCCTGTCGTTTATAGACGCGCAGGGGCTATTGGACGGCGCGTATGTTTCTGATGAAGCGCATGAAATTGAGTTGGACGACGACGCGCTTCTTGCAGAACTGGGGGTCGAATTTGGCGGCATCACTGAATTGAAACATGTGAGATCCAGTTCAGAAAAGAAAGCCGCCGAGGAAATTGCCGGGCGCGAAAAATGCGAGGATTTCGGCACCTTCAAGCCGTTGTTTGAGCAGGTGCAAAAAGAGCTAAAGTCAGGTTTGAGAGAGGCGCGCAAGTTTGAGCTGAAGGCTGAAATCGAGCCGGGGCGGTTCTTCATTGTAGGCGGGCAAAAGGCGTATGTTGCCGAGAAGGGTGAGGTCACGATCACCGATCAGGGGCGAACGGATGCCCGTCTGCGTGTCATTTTCGACAATGGGACCGAGAGCAATATGCTCATGCGCTCTCTTCAGCGCGCTCTTAACGCGGATGGCGACGCCGGACGGCGGATCACCGAGCCGAATGCAGGTCCGTTGTTTTCCGATGAAACCGCTGATGGAGATGAGGCGAGTGGGACGATCTATGTGCTGCGAAGCCTGTCCGATCATCCCGTGGTCGCTGAAAACCGTGAGTTGGTTCATAAGATCGGAGTGACGAGCAATAGCGTGGACAAGCGTATTGCGGGGGCGCATCTGCAACCAACTTTTCTAATGGCCCAAGTTGAGGTTGTGGCAACATACGAGCTTTACAATATCAATCGTAGCAAGCTTGAAACGCTGTTGCATCGGGTATTTGCGAGTGCTCAACTCGATATTGAGATCCCCGATCGCTTCGGTCGTCCTATGAAACCGAAAGAGTGGTTCCTCGTGCCTTTCTTTGCCATTGAAGAAGCAGTCCAGCGCATCAAGGATGGCACGATTTCGGGATATGTTTATGATCCCTCCTCGGCGTCCTTCGTCAGGGCCTAGTTGCCGCGATACCCCTTTAAGTAAGCGTTTTGGGGGTGTTGTTGGGGGGTTCGTGCAATATCGAAATATAATTATCAATTATTTTCATAAACTTATGCCATGAATGGGTGTACGTGTCGGTTCAAAAAATCAACATGTTGCGAAAAATTGGCGCGTTCACATTTGTTCCGTTTTGAAAAATGGAAGCAATACGGAAGCACGCGGAGACGAATTGTAGTGCGTTGCACTGGCGCAACGGGGCGAATCTTTGCGAAGGAGGTCTTTCGTCTCTGTGGGGGAAGCGGTGGTCATTAATTAGTCGCTATAGGGCTGTAAGTCGGTTTGCCGTTTTCGGATTGGTGGTACCATGTGACCTCGACTAATGCGCGGTGAAATTCAATCCTTAGAGTTGCGTTGACTCATTCGTTTGTCTTGTGGCAACACTTCATCACGGCTGTTTGGTCTAGTCGGCACCAAGTGGTAGCGGATCATTGCTGAGTTCTTAAAGGTGATGATCAACTCCCTAGAACGCTTTCGCCTTGAGAGTGTACGCATTTGCGGTGATTTCTTTAAGGGTGTCGGCGCCCGCAAGGGTAGCAAGGAAACCGGATTTGCAGAAAGCTATTAAGAGAGAGATTAAGAGCACTTCTCGGCGTATGATTGCCAAGATGACTGCCAAAAATATGAAATTCCAAGAGCATCGCGAACGAATTGAGAGGCGCACCGGATTAGCAATGCCTCCGATTTCGTTGCCGACGAGAACAAAGGATCATTTTGATCCATACTATTGTGCGAGAAATGCAAACGTCATTTCCTCGGCTGTCTGGAGTAAAATCGAGCGCGGCACTTACAAACCAGAGGTAGCTCGTGCGTTCGACATTCCGAAGAAAGGCGGTGGTACACGCCCTCTCACTACGTTTTCCATCCCAGACAATGTCGTCGCGAAGCTCGTGTACCGGTAATCCCCCCCCCGATCTTAGGGGGATGCGGAAGTAGAATTTTCTCGGCAGGATGAACGAGGAGCTTCCGATGAAGAAGACACGTTTCACTGAAGCGCAG